>NZ_JAFLWD010000024.1:0-85746 GCF_017316105.1 Candidatus Enterococcus ikei | reverse complement strand
TGGGGGTCACCTCATTTTGTTTTATATGCACAAATTATGATTATTAAATAATCATGTAATTGCGTATAATTGGAATGACAGGGCCACCAGAAGAATTAAATTAGGAGGATCAAAATGAATATTCTTAAAAAATATGGGTTTTATTTTCTATTGTTAGGTGCAATAAGCGATTTTTTAACACCTTATATTCTAGGGATTTTTCATCCAAAAATGAACCAAATGACGATGGTAATCAGCGTATTCGGTGAAATAGATAGTCCAGTCAGACAAGCATTTTTAATTTGGTCTGTAGTATCTGGCTTACTGTTTGTTTTGGCAATTACACCAGTGTATCAAACCTTTAGCGCTACTTCGCAAAAATTAGCTACTTTACTGGCTTTAGCGATTGGATTTTATGGTGTGGGAGACTGTATTTTCACTGGGCTATTCAGTATCAATACGGAGCAAACAAATTGGAATTTTTCTACTTGGGTCCATAACATTGGCTCGGGTTTAGGTTATGCAGGCTTTCTGCTTTTCCCACTTTTTTTATATTTTCTTTATCAACAACAGGGGAAAGCAACTTATAGCAAAAGGTATTTGATTTTGTTTCTGATCAGTATTTTTTTTGCTGGGATATATGGGTTGGCGCGAATTCCTGCAATCAATCAGTTACCAGTGTTGAATCAAATTGGCTTTTGTCAGCGGATAAGTTTTATATTTAATTACTTACCGATAATGATATTTGCCCTAGATCAAATCAAAAATGGCAAAGTTAAGTGAGAAAGAATAGGACAAAATTCCTCGATTTTTATTAACGCCACCAAAAATCTGAATAAACGACTTTTGTCATATCCTCATTGTAGTTTTTGTAGTAAGTTTCCTTGTTTAAGTTATTTGGAGAATTAGTTTGATGAAGAAAAACAAAAGCAGGAAAACAAACCTAGTACGCTATTTGCTATAATAAAGGTGATTTGATTCATCAAAATTCAAGGAGGATAAAAATGCTAATCAAAAATGCTTACATAGAAAACTCAACTGAACTACAAGATATTCGTATAGTAAATGGTGTTTTTCAAAAAATCGGGCATCAGTTAGTTTCAGAAAAAGATGAGGAGATTTTAGATTTAGGCGGTAAAGCCGTTTTTCCACCATTTATAGAAAGTCATGTTCATTTAGATACATGTTTGACAGCTGGAGAGCCTGTTTGGAACAAGTCGGGAACGTTATTTGAAGGAATCGAATGTTGGTCTGAACGTAAAAAAACACTTACTGAAGAAGATATTCGTACACGGGTTAATGAAGCTGTCCGAATGCAGGCAAAAAATGGTATTCAATATGTACGGACACATGTTGATATTACTGATCCTAATCTACTAGCTTTAAAAACACTGGTGAAGCTTCGTGAAGAACTAAAAGAATTGATGACGATCCAAATTATCGCATTTCCACAAGAAGGAATTCTTTCTTTCCCACATGGAAAAGAGCTGCTTGAAGAAGCGATGAAGCTTGGCGCAGATGGGGTTGGTGCGATTCCTCATTTTGAGTTTACGCGGGAATATGCGGTAGAAAGTATCAATTACTGTATTGATTTGGCGCTGCGCTATGATGCGTTGGTCGATGTCCATTGCGATGAAATCGATGATCCAGAGGCAAAAGGGTTGGAAGTTTTAGCGTGTAGGGCCCTTGAAACTGGGTTAAAAGAAAAAGTCACAGCTAGTCATACAACTGCCATGCATTCGTATAATAATGCGTATTGTTCTAAATTATTCCGCTTGCTTAAAATGAGTGAAATCAATTTTGTGGCTAACCCATTGGTTAATACACATCTACAAGGGCGTTTCGATCAATATCCTAAACGTCGAGGATTGATGCGTGTAAAAGAGCTAATGGAAAATGGAAATAATGTTTCTTTTGGTCATGATGATATTTTTGATCCTTGGTATCCATTACGCAATGCAGATATGGTAGACGTTGTTCATATGGGCTTACATGTTGGTCAAATGATGGGGTACGATGAAATTATGAATAGCTATCAATTTATCACAACGAACGCAGCGAGAACCTTGAATTTAGGCGATAGCTATGGAATCAAAGTAGGGAATTCTGCTGATTTTGTCGTTTTAAATGCTGAAAACTTTTATGATGTCATCAGTGACCGGGCTGAATTATTATATTCATTTAAAGCAGGTAAAAAAATTATTGAAACGATACCGGCAAAAGTGGAGTTATACTATTAAATATCAAAAGTTGCCACTGACCTCATAAGTGGCTATAAAATAATGAAGGAATCACGTGGTGGAAGTTTAGCCCAGGATTCCTTTTTTTTTTGAAAAAAAGGTGAGTTAGAGGATTAATGTCTTTTTAATGATAAAAAACTTACAAAATGTATTATATTTCATGTTTTCAAGTGATAGAATGATACTTGGAAGTGTTTTAAGGGTACTCGGTTACACAAGTTAGCTCTTGGGGAAAAAGACAAAAAAATTGTGGCAAAAAGCACCTCAGTCGTAATTCCCTATTTTCCTGTCAGAGCTAAATGAGGCCGCTACGCTTTTAAATTTAGGAGGGATAAAAATGTTAAAAAAAATGTCAGATAGTAGAAGAATTACAATGGTTATCTCAATTTTTGTGGTTTTGCTTGGGATTGGTACGTTTGGGGATTTAGCCATTTCAAACGCAGTGATGAGCCAAAACTCATATATTGCCACCTTTTTACAAAACTATGCTTGCTTTCCAGTAGGTGTGGTGATCATGATGAGTGGAGAAATCATTATTCATTATACGATTCGATCGAGTCAGCCAGCGATTGCTAAATTATTGATTATTGTGGCAGGAACAGGTCTTTCTTTATATGGAATATGGTATTATTTAAAATTTGCTATTCAGTATACCTTATCGTCTATCCAAAATGTCGAACACGGTCGTCCGATCGGGCAAGCAAATAATGATGGCGGTGTTAATCCAACATTACCATCCTATATAAATATTATTGTTTGTATCGTTGTTTTCGCAATAGCAACGTTGATCATTCAAAGTTGGTTAAGCCGAAAAACGAATGAAGAAATGGAGCGCTTGATGCGTGTAGCTATTTTAGGTGTGGCGGTAGCTTTCGTTTATCTTATGTGTGTGGAAGAAATCAAGATTTTATGGGGACGTGTTCGACCATACGAACTGAATGCTATCCAAGATAATTTTACTCCGTGGTACAAAATGAATGGACCAACTGGACATAAATCGTTTCCGTCAGGGCATTCTTGTGAAAGTATGTTTGCGTTGTTCTTTCCCTTATATGCTAGTCCTAAACGTGTGAAGTTACGTAAAAAATTATTGATTTTTGGTGTTTCTTGGGGAGCAATTACAGCTATTAGTAGAGTTTTATTAGGCTGTCATTTCTTTAGTGATGCGACAATGGGTGCTTTTATCATTATTTTTCTGATCTTTGTGGGAACAAGATGTGCTCAACTTAAGCTGATAAAATAAAAAACAATTGAATGTTAATCGATAAAAGTCTGTTAAAGCTAACGATATACTGTTGGTTTTAATAGGCTTTTTTAAGTGGTTTATTTATGATGAAACATAATATAAATGAGTATAAAAAAACATATTTAATTAGTTATAGCAGTGTGAATCTTTACATATATGAAAATAATCTTGAAAGACCTAAAATGGATACTACCTGTGACAAAGACATAAAAAATAGGATCAGAAAGGATTTTTGAAGAGAAGTAGGTCTGTTTTTCAGATGAGCGTATCTAACTATCCGTGTTGTATTTGTCTGAAGATTAAAGTAAGAAGACCTTAATAAACCATAGGGGGAACTCAAAAGATGAAGAAGAGTAGAAATATAATAATAACTTTGATCATGATAGGAAGTATTTTATTTGATAGTTTTGGGGCTTTATTTTTTCAGCCAGTATTTGCACAAGAGACAGGCCGAGATCTAACTAGCTTGTCTGCATCAGAGTCACTTTCGCGTGATGTAAACGGCAATAAGACGATTTTTAATGATGTATTACTAACCTTAAATGGGGAGGAAGTGACCTCCAGTAATCCGTTGAAAAAAGGAGATACATTCCAAATCGAATATGCCTTTTCTCTTCCTGATGATTTGGGGAAAGAAATGCAAGATGGGGATTATTTTAAATTTACTTTACCGACAGACTTTATTGCTTTAAGTGGACAAAGTGGGGACTTGAAAGACCCCTCAACGGGATTGATATACGGAAATTATGCTTGCGATTCAGCAGGAAATGTAACGATGACATTTAATTCCGAAGTCCAAAAGCATGACAATGTTGAAGGTCGTTTAAGGTTCTCTCTAACAATGGATGAACGAAAAATAACGATTCCTGGAAAGAAAAAAATAATCATTCCGTGGTCAAATGATGCAGAAGGCAAAGAAATATTTATTAGCACAAAAATTACTTCTTTTATTCAAAAAGAGTACTTAAATACAAGGTATGATTCAGAAAACGAACCAATTGTTGACTGGAAAATCCTAATCAATCCAAACAGAAACCTGATCGAAAATCCAACCTTAACAGAAGAAACGACGAATAGCGAGTGGAAAAAAGTAGCTTCTGCTTATAATATTACAAAAATGGTAAAAGCCAATGTGGATTTGGATGGGAATATTACCGAGAATGAAGACGTAACAGGTTTGATCAATTTTGATCCATCTGGTGTTGCTCATTTTCCATCGAACATTGAAGAGTCATTCGTTTTGTATCTAAGCACGCCGATCAATTATGCAGGTCAAGGAACAATTACAAATAAAATCACTTTGAGCGGCAGCAATCGACAAGACGAAGAAGCAACAGCTAGCACGTCACTTGAAGAGCATGTGGATATCAGTAAAAAAGCAGGCGATTTTGATGAAAAAACACAAGAAATCACTTGGACCGTCACGTTTAATCCAAGTGGTCGCCACATTCCTAAAGAAGAAGCGAAATTTACAGATATCGTTGGCTCTCAACAAGATTTTATAAAAGATAGTTTGACGGTTTCTCCATTCGCTCCATACACAGTTACTGAAATCAAAGAGGGCTTTGAATTTCAATTTGAACAAGATGTTGATCAGCCTATTGATATCACATACAAAACAAAAGTAACTTATCGTCCGCGTGAAGGTACCTCAATCAGTAACACCGTTTATCATGGCAAACATCATATATCTGTACCAAAGGAAATTCCGGGAACTGGAGAAGAACCACCTGAGCCAGAATCAACCGTTTCAAAAGACTATGTTTGGGATCAACAAAGTAATGAATTAGATTGGACGATTCTATTTAATCAAAACAATCGCACGATCAGTAAATGGTTTATCACCGACAAATTAAGTACAGGTTATATTTTTGATCAGACGATCCTTGTCACAGATAGAACAAGCAATAAACAATTAATTGAAAATCAGGATTATTCACTAAAACTGATTAAAGAAAATGGTGAAGTAAAAGGATTTGAAATACGTTACTTATCTGAAGAAGAAACGAATCATACTTTTCAAATAAATTATAAATCCCATTTTGACGATAATGTCGAACACATGAATAACTGCATATATAGATATACGCAAGGTGGAGAAGAAAAAGAAGGTCATACAGGAAAAGTATTTTTCCGTCAAAAAAATTCTATCTCAGCGAATAAATTTGGGACTTACCTTCCAGAAACACAAGAGGTAGAATGGCGCATTGGAGTCAACGAAATACAATACAAGATCAACAAGAATAGTATAATTGAAGATCCAATACCTGATGATCAAGAATATGTGGAAGGCTCAGTTGAAATATTACAACAAGAATTTGAAGGTACATCGTATAAACCAACTGAAAAGGCAACAGTAAGATTTGATCAAGCAGAAAATAAGATAAAAGCAAATTTTGACGAAGGTGCAAAGTATCGCTTTTTGATCGTTTTTCGTACCACTTTAAAAAATAAAGAAGACATCTTAAAGAAAAAGATAAAAAACGTAGCTTACTATGAAGATGATTATACGCCTAGAAAAGCGGTTGAAGCCAGCGTTGATTATAGCGTTGGACAAGAAATGGTTGTACGAAAAGAAGGCGAAATCAGTAAAGAATTTCCGAATAGAATCAAATGGAAAGTCATCATAAATGAGCATAAATTTGATTTAAAAAATGTTGAAATAGAAGACTATAAATGGTTCAATAATCGGGCGTTATTCGATACCATGAAATTAGTTTATACTTCTGGTGAAAATAAAGGCAAGATCTTAGAAAAAGGAATCGATTATACTTTTGACCATACAGAACGTAGTTTCCATATTAAATTAGCGAATGATTTAAAGGATACCATTGAACTGACCTATGATGCTGAAATCACTTATTCTAAAAGAGATATTCCAGGTGATGAAATTGTAGTTACGAATAGTGTTAGAGTATCCGGAAGTGATTTTATCATAACAGATGAACCTAAGACGAAATCTGTTCCTGTGATTGTTCCAAAGAGTTCCGGTGAAATTATCGGAACGACAGAACAATTAGATGTATTCAAAGTAATCAAAGGAACGCAAACGCCTCTACCAGGTGCAGTCTTTGTTTTATATCGTGGAGAAAAGAAAGATAATGAGAAAATCGTAGAAAGAATAACAACTGATCAACAATCTGGCCGGGCCGTTTTCAGTTCACTAATCAAAGGCAACTATTTATTAGTAGAAGAAAAAGCACCAAAAGGGTACGCGGTAAGTCCTGAATTTGCTAAAGGAATCGTGATTACCGTTACAGCCGATAAAGATAATGAGGTAATCCAACGGACTATTGAAAATGAAAAACGAGCAAGAGAAACGACCGAAATCAACGGCAAGAAAATCTGGAACGACTACCAAAATAAATTCAAAACCCGGCCAGAATCAATCACTGTTCGCTTATACCAAAATGACAAAGAATACCAAGTCCAAGA
Source organism: Candidatus Enterococcus ikei (assembly GCF_017316105.1). NCBI lineage: Bacteria > Bacillati > Bacillota > Bacilli > Lactobacillales > Enterococcaceae > Enterococcus > Candidatus Enterococcus ikei. The sequence goes on along the minus strand of NZ_JAFLWD010000024.1, from coordinate 78,846 downwards.
AATTAAACCAGATAAAAGCGGTGATTGGACCTACAACTTCACAAACTTGCCCAAATACGATACGGAAGGCAATGAATACAACTATACGCTGAAAGAAGATTCAGTTAAAGACTACGAAACAAAAATCGAAGGAACAACCATCACAAATAGCTATGAAAACAAAGAAACAACCGAAATCAGCGGTAAAAAGGTCTGGAACGACTACCAAAATAAATTCAAAACCCGCCCAGAATCAATCACCGTTCGCTTATATCAAAACGACAAAGAATATCAAGTGCAAGAAGTCAAAGCAACAGAAACTGGCGATTGGAGCTACAGCTTCACGAACTTGCCGAAATATGACACTGAAGGCAACGAATATAGTTATACTGTGAAGGAAGATCCAGTCAAAGACTACGAAACGAAAATCGAAGGAACAACCATCACAAATAGCTATGAAAACAAAGAAACAACCGAAATCAACGGTAAGAAAATCTGGAACGATTACCAAAATAAATTTAAAACCCGCCCAGAATCAATTACCGTTCGCTTATACCAAAACGACAAAGAATATCAAGTGCAAGAAGTCAAAGCAACAGAAACTGGCGATTGGAGCTACAGCTTCACGAACTTACCGAAATATGACAGTGAAGGCAACGAATATAGTTATACTGTGAAGGAAGATCCAGTCAAAGACTACGAAACGAAAATCGAAGGAACAACCATCACAAATAGCTATGAAAACAAAGAAACGACCGAAATCAGCGGTGAAAAAATCTGGAACGATTACCAAAATAAATTCAAAACTCGCCCAGAATCAATTACCGTTCGTTTATACCAAAATGACAAAGAATACCAAGTGCAAGAAGTCAAAGCCACAGAAACTGGCGATTGGAGCTACAGCTTCACGAACTTACCAAAATATGACAGCGAAGGTAATGAATACAACTATACGCTGAAAGAAGATCCAGTCAAAGACTACGAAACGAAAATCGAAGGAACAACCATCACAAATAGCTATGAAAACAAAGAAACGACCGAAATCAGCGGTGAAAAAATCTGGAACGATTACCAAAATAAATTCAAAACACGTCCCGAATCAATTACCGTTCGTTTATACCAAAACGAAAAAGAATACCAAATGCAAGAAGTCAAAGCAACAGAAACTGGCGATTGGAGCTACAGCTTCACGAACTTGCCGAAATATGACAGTGAAGGCAACGAATACAACTATACGTTGAAAGAAGATCCAGTCAAAGAATACGAAACAAAAATCGAAGGAACAACCATCACAAATAGCTATGAAAACAAAGAAACAACCGAAATCAGCGGTAAAAAGGTCTGGAACGACTACCAAAATAAATTCAAAACCCGCCCAGAATCAATTACTGTTCGTTTATACCAAAACGACAAAGAATACCAAGTGCAAGAAGTCAAAGCCGATGAAAACAATGATTGGAGCTACAGCTTCACAAACTTGCCGAAATATGACAGTGAAGGCAACGAATACAATTATACTGTGAAGGAAGATCCAGTCAAAGACTACGAAACGAAAATCGAAGGAACAACAATCACAAATAGCTATACAAACAAAGAAACAACCGAAATCAGCGGTGAAAAAATCTGGGAAGATTACCAAAATAAATTCAAGACCCGCCCAGAGTCAATCACCGTTCGCTTATACCAAAATGACAAAGAATACCAAGTGCAAGAAGTTAAAGCGGATGAATCTGGCGATTGGAGCTACAGCTTCACGAACTTACCGAAATATGACAGTGAAGGCAACGAATATAGTTATACTGTGAAGGAAGATCCAGTCAAAGACTACGAAACGAAAATCGAAGGAACAACAATCACTAATAGTTATACAAACAAAGAAACAACCGAAATCAGCGGCAAGAAAATCTGGAACGACTACAAAAATAAATTCCGGACCCGTACGAATTCAATCACGATCCGTTTATACCAAAACGATAAAGAGTTCAAAAAACAAGCAGTTAAAGCAAATCTTAAGACAGGTGATTGGAATTACACGTTCACCGATTTACCAAAATACGATGCAAAAGGCAATGAATATATCTACACCTTAAAAGAAGATCCAGTTAAAGAGTATAAAACAAGAATTGATGGAACCACGATCATCAACACCTATGTCAATAATGAAACAACAGAAGTGGCGGGCAAAAAGGTTTGGGAAGATTACCAAAATAAATTTAAAACCCGTCCAGAATCGATCACAGTTCGTTTGTACCAAAACGATCAAGAATACCAAGTCCAAGAAATTAAACCAGATAAAAGCGGTGATTGGACCTACAACTTCACAAACTTGCCCAAATACGATACGGAAGGCAATGAATACAGCTATACATTAAAAGAAGATCCAGTTAAAGAATACGAAACAAAAATCGAAGGAACAACCATTACAAATACGTATGAAAATAAAGAAACAACAGAAATAAGCGGTAAGAAAATCTGGGAAGATTATCAAAATAAATTCCAGACCCGCCCAGAGTCAATCACCGTTCGTTTATACCAAAACGAAAAAGAATACCAAATGCAAGAAGTCAAAGCGGATGAATCTGGCGATTGGAGCTACAGCTTCACGAACTTGCCGAAATATGACAGTGAAGGTAACGAATACAACTATACGCTGAAAGAAGATCCAGTCAAAGACTACAAAACGAAAATCGAAGGAACAACCATCACAAATACGTATGAAAATAAAGAAACAACAGAAATAAGCGGTAAGAAAATCTGGGAAGATTACCAAAATAAATTCAAAACACGTCCAGAGTCAATCACAGTTCGCTTGTATCAAAATAACAAAGAATACAAAGTCCAAGAAGTCAAAACAAATAAAACTGGCGATTGGAACTATACCTTTAGTAACTTGCCAAAATATGATACTAAAGGAAATGAATACAACTATACGGTGAAAGAAGATCAAGTAAAAAATTATGAATCAAAAGTTGAAGGGACTACGATCACTAACACATATACAAACAAAGAAACCACAGAGATTAGCGGAGAAAAAATCTGGAATGACGATCAAAATAAATTCAAGGCTCGTCCAGATGCAATTACCATTCGCTTATATCAAAATAACAAAGAATACAAAGTTCAAGAAGTCAAAGCAAATGAAACTGGCGATTGGAACTATACCTTCAGCAAACTACCAAAATATGATACCAAAGGCAACGAATATCGTTACACAATCAAAGAAGATCCAGTAACGGGCTATGAAACAAAAATTGAAGGCACGACCATCATCAATACGTATATCCAAGAAGAGCCAACAACTTCAACGGATATAAAACAAGATTTTGATAAGAATGAACCTGTAAAGCACTATCCTAAAACAGGTAGTATCCAACGACCGATACTTAAAATAGTAGGGATCGTACTAATTATTTTAATGGGAATGCTCTGGTATAAAAAAAGTAGGGAAGTTTAACTTTAAACGATAAAATCAATAGAGTGAGGGAATCATCAGATGTTACTGATATTCTCTCACTCTTTATCTTTACAAATTTGTATACAGAAGAAAGCGTTTTTTTATCTAAGAAAATTAGTAGCGAAGCTTGTCATAAAGAGGATAGTAATAGATAATGTAGAAAGGGAAAAGTGTAAAATATAAAAGGAGTGTTTAAACATGAAAAAGATATTGGTTGGGATAAGTTCGTTTTTGATTATTGGTTTGGTTGCAGGGTGTTCAAATAATAAGGAGACAAGCTCAACATCTAGTGAAGCTACAACAACAACGACGAATGATAAAAAACAAGCAGAGTATGATTCAGCAATGGCTAAAGGGAAAGAAGCGATTGTCGATAAAGATATGTCTAAAGCCAAGGCTGCATTTCAATTAGCTTTAGAATACAAAAAAGATAGCGATGAAGCTAAGCAACTAGTAGAACAAGTCAAGTCGTATCAAAACATCATGACATTAAAAGAAGAAAAAGAATACACTAAGGCATTAAAAGAACTATCAGTGTTAGTCGGAGCGAAAAAAGGATCCAAAACACTGAAACAATATGGTCAAGAACTAACTGAAGAGATCAACAAGGAAATAGTCAAAGAACGTGAAGGCAGTAAAAAAGCTCCAGAAAAAACAAAAGAAACAAATGAAAAAACTGAACCATCCAAAGCAGCTGCCGCTCCAACACCAACTCCTCCGGTAACTGAAACCATAGTGCCGTGGAATCTTCAAAAAAGATTGGATCTACTTGCGTTTATGCAAAGCTGGGGAGATGTGATGGGACAATCGTATATTGAGTATTATCCAGGATTTGAAGCAAATTGGTATGGTTATCATTTTCCAAGTATCTTTTCGCGAAATAATATAGCGGTTGGTGGAAATCAAGCAGTTCTACAATGGTCTGAAAATGGAACGGCTAGTAATGTGTATAATGTTGTCGCTATTTATTCTGATATTGCTACAACTGATAAACTGGAAAGGCATTTATATCTTTTTACAATTTTAAATGGACAGCCGATAGTATTAGTGACAATGCAAAATCAAGGAAATCCGGAAAACATGATTTACTTTAAGCAGTCACAAAATGCAGATTTAAATAATGGCTTTGCCGAAATTGTCGGAAGATAATCATATTAGTGGATTATTAAGTGAGTTGAAATCAAATAGTTTAGGTTCTGAGATAAAAAAGGCATTAAGTTTTTATCTCAGGGCTGTTTTTTGTTTTAGATAGGGACTGAATCTTAACGAAATCTATACGAGGATAGGTCAAAAGTATATGGTTCTGAAGAGCATGATTCTGTTCCGTCTGCATCTTTTTTTGGTTGAATAAAAAATAAGTAGAGGGATGACCGATTCTGACCTTTGTATTTACTTATCCTTTTGTTTATTATATGATTGAACACGTTGTTTAAGTAACAAATCGCAATTTTACGAACAGTTTATTGTTCGGATTTTAGGAGGATATCAAGTGAAAGAAAAAATTATTTCCTATTTTGAGATCGACAAATTAAATACGACTGTGAAACGTGAATTTCTAGCTGGATTTACGACCTTTATTTCTATGGCGTATATTCTATTTGTTAATCCGACTGTTTTAGGGGCTTCAGGAATGGATGAAGGTGCCGTTTTTACTGCCACAGCTTTAGCTAGTGCATTAGGCTGTATATTGATGGGGATTTTTGCTAAGTATCCGATCGCAACAGCTCCAGCATTAGGGATCAATGCCTTTTTTGCTTATTCTGTTTGTGTGGGAATGGGTGTTCCTTGGGAAACAGCTTTAGCGGGAGTTTTTGTCGCATCGCTGATATTCATTTTGATTACGGTGTTTAAATTACGTGAGTTGATCATTGATGCGATACCGGCAGATTTAAAATATGCGATTTCTGGCGGAATTGGTCTGTTTATCGCTTTTCTAGGACTAAGCGAAGGCGGGATCATTGTTTCTAATGAATCAACGTTAGTTGCTTTAGGGCCATTGAATGTTGGAACAACTTGGCTGACTATTTTTGGTTTAGCGATTACGGCGATTATGATGGTGCGCCGTGTTCCAGGAGGTATTTTTATAGGAATGACAGCAACAACTGTTTTAGGATTGGTAACAGGTTTAATTGAAGTACCTGCTAAAATTGTATCAGCAGCTCCAAGTCTTAAACCAACTTTTTTAGTGGCTTTAAAGCATGTGGGTGATATTAATTCTTTACAATTATGGGTTGTGGTCTTAACCTTCTTATTAGTAACGTTCTTTGATACAGCAGGAACATTAGTCGGTCTAGCGAATCAAGCAGGTTTTATGAAAGACAATAAAATGCCTCGAGTTGGAAAAGCCTTAGCGGCAGATTCAACAGCAATGTTAGCGGGTTCTCTTTTAGGAACTTCTCCTGTTGGTGCATATGTAGAATCTTCTGCAGGAATTGCCGTTGGTGGACGTTCTGGGCTGACAGCTGTGACGACTGGTCTTTTCTTCATCGTTGGGCTATTTTTCTCACCATTACTTTCGGTCGTAACGTCTCAAGTAACAGCACCAGCGCTAATCGTTGTGGGCGTGTTAATGGCTCAATCTCTTAGTCAAATCAAATGGAAAGAAATGGAAATTGCAATTCCTTCTTTCTTGATTCTTTTAGGAATGCCTTTGACTTACAGTATTTCTGATGGGATTGCACTTGGTTTTATTTTCTACCCAATCACAATGATCGCTGCAAAACGTGGCAAAGAAGTGTCACCGATCATGTACGCTTTATTCTTTGTTTTTGTAGGATTTATGTGGATTTTGAATGCTAGCTAAGTGACAAGTACAATAAAAGAAAAGTCGTGCGACTATGGTCCATGGCTTTTCTTTTATTTGTACGTTTCTTAAAATTTTGACTTTTACACTAAAAACAAGCAGAATATAACTAGTTGAAGAGAAGAATCATGGAGGGATGATCAAATGGAAGCACCTCTTATGTCACAATGGTTGGACTATGTAAAAAAGCAGTCCATAGTTGAGAAAAAACTAGAAGATATATTAAAGAAAAACAATCAACTTACAACAAGTGAGTATTATGCTTTATATCAGCTCAAACAAAATGGACGGTGCATGAGATTAAATGATTTAGGGAATTATTTATGTTTGAGCCAAAGTGCGTTGTCTCGTATGATTAATAGATTGGAAGATAGGATTCCTGCAGTGATTGAAAGAAGGATTTGTGCAGATGATAAACGTGGTGTATACATAGATTTGACCAATGAAGGGGCAATGTTAATGGCTTCTGTTGAGCAGGATGTAAATGCTATTTTAAAAGAGTACTTTATTTAAAAGACTAAAACGTTGCTTTTTGGTCTTTTATTCTTTACTATATAATTAGTTGCATGTGCATGCATTTAAAAGAGAGGAAGATTTGATGAATGATTTAGCGTCAGGTTTAACGTTTAAAAGAGGGCTACACTTAAAAAATAGAATAGTTGTTGCGCCAATGACTACGAAAATGTCTTTTTTTGATGGCGTTGTAACAAACGATGAGATTGATTATTACGCATTACGAACAGGTGAAGTTGGGGCGTTTATCACCGCTGCAGCGAATGTTCATGAAGGAGGCAAAGGCTGGGATGGGGAGCTAGGTGTATATGATGATCGCTTTATTCCAGGACTTGCTAAATTAGCTGCTGCTATTAAGAAAAATCATACAAAAGCGATCCTACAAATTTTTCATGGTGGTCGCATGACAGATTCCAAAGTTTTACAAGGCGTTCAACCTGTTGCACCAAGTGCAGTTGCGGCCGAACGGCCAGATGCACAAACACCAAGAGCGTTAACGGAAGAAGAAATCGTTGAAATCTTAGAAAGTTTTAAACAAGCAACGGAACGAGCAATCAAAGCAGGTTTTGATGGTGTGGAAATTCATGGTGCCAATACGTATTTGATCCAACAATTTTTCTCTCCACATTCCAATCGACGTACGGATGATTGGGGCGGATCGTTAGAAAAAAGAGTTAAATTTATCAATGATTTGGTTGATGGTGTAACGGAAGTCGTGGACCAATCGGGTGTTAAAGACTTTGTTGTAGGTTATCGTTTTTCACCTGAAGAATATGAAACTCCGGGGATTCGCTTAAGTGATACGTTATTTTTAGTGGATCAATTGTCTAATAAACCTTTGGATTATTTACATTTATCAATGAGTAATTATAGAAATTATTCAGTTAGTGATGAATTTAAAGAAAAACCAATTATAGAGTATATCAAAGAAACAATCGATAATCGCCTACCTCTGATCGGTGTAGGAGATATCAGAACGGGTGCGGATGCAAAAGAAGTATTAGCTACTGCTGACTTAGCCGCTATTGGCCGAGCAATTTTGATCGATCCTCACTGGGCACAAAAAGTGTTGGACGGACAAGATCAGTTGATTAGAACAGAGCTTTCTCACTATGATCGAGATGAGTTACGAATTAGTAATGGTGTGTGGGGATTTTTAGAAGGAATGATGCCTGAGCGGCTGAAATAAAGACGCTAGTCGTTTTTGTCTCGCCATTTATTGGGATTTAGAGTGTGGAGCAAAACTGAAAAGCAGTTTTGCCCCATACTTTTCTTTTTTTTGTTTAAAGTGGATAAATAATTAAGCTTAACCGTATGTTAATATATTTAACTAAAGGAGAGAAAAATATTAATGGAACTATGTTTTATGGTTATGGGTGATGTTTTGGCTAATTTTATCTTAGGTACTGAATAGTTAGTTTTATCGTGTGAGGAGAAAGGCAGCGTCCATTTTCGCTTAGCTAAATTGAAAATAGGTTGTTAATTATCCAAAAATCTAGTACAATTTCATTATAAAGAAAAATATTTTTTTGGACTAAAAAAAGATTAGGAGGTTGAGCGGAATGAGTAAAAAATATCTAAATTATGTGGGTGAGATCATCACAGATGTTGAATATCATGGATTAGGAGATCCCGACAGGTTTTTAGAAGTTCATATGGATGTTGAACTACCCTTTAGATTGTATTGCAGAATGGGCGATGAAGACTGGGAAGAAGTTACAGAACAAGAACGTTTTGCATTGATCGATCAAATACAAGATAAGAAATCAAAATATTCTAAAAGTGACTATCGTTTTTATACCATGGACTTTTATCTAGCAAGTTTAGGTGGTTTGTAAATCACTCGAATGAAAGCGTTTAATTTAGGCTGAATAACGAATCGCAATAGCTATTTATCACCGTTTATTGAGATTTTTGATGTGAAAAAGTCAGGTTCTTTGGCAATTTTCTAAAAACCGCACAATGCGTTTTATGCATTGTGCGGTTTTTAGTCCAATTGCTCGAACCTAAACGACTTGCCATATCCTCTTTTCGAGCTGTATTTACTTTGAATCTAGGGAATGGATACACTATAATTGGAATAGATAGAGGAATAAAAAAATGGAAAAGTAGAGGTGCCTAATGTCGATTAAGATAAAACGTGTAGCAACAACTGATCCAGAGTTGTTAAATTTAATAAAAGAACTAAATGACTTTTTCAATGAAGAATGGGGAACAGAGGTCGCTCAAAGTTATCAAAATCATCACAATCTAGCAGAAATGGCTTGTGCGGTTGTCGCTTACGATGGACAAGTTGCTGTTGGTTGTGGTTGCTGGAAGCTTTTAGATGAGCAAACGCCGGAAATAAAACGCATGTATGTAAGACCGACAAGTCGCGGCAATGGTGCAGCTTCTAAAATCATGCAAGCACTAGAAATGAATATGCAAGAAAAAGGCTATAAGCAAGCTGTTCTAGAAACTGGAAAGGAGATGCTAAGCGCAATCCGTTTTTATGAACGACATGGATATAGTATCATTCCAAATTATGGTGAATTTATTGGAGATGACTTATGTGTTTGTATGAAAAAAGAGTTCAAAACGAACGAAAAATAAAAGATAAATATACCTATAAAAATCTTCGGATTTTGTCTATCATTTTAAGCTTAATTAACTTAGAATTGAATAAATGATAAATAAGGTTAGAAAAGAACATATTTATTGCTTTTAAATTCTAGAAATCTATAATATTTATGAGATGGTTAAGCATAGGAGGAATAGGCGTGGAAGATAAGCAGTTTCGGATAGCACTGCCGAATAAGATAGTAGAAGAGTTTCAGTTAGAAAATGAAGATGAAGTGACAGTAAGTATCAAGGATCAAAAAATAGTGATCGAACCTAAAAAGAAAGTAGCTGGAAATCAGACAATGTCTCTGAGATGGTTTTTGATTCCAACAACGGTAGTAAGTATTCTTTTTCTAAGTTATCTGATGTTTAACAACTACACGCAGGTTGCTTTGACCGGGAGATATTCAATTGCTGATTTTGTTCTTGTATTAGGGATTTCAAGTGGCGTGTTTAGTTTCTTACTTTTCTTTATAAGAGGGAAGAGGAATCAAGTCACAACGCTATCAAAAGATATTTATTGGCGTAATTTTCCGGCGATTCTGCTGTCATTTATTGTTATTTTACTATTTTCTATACTAGTTTTTTTCAAAGTCATTGATTTGGTTTTTTCTGGGGCGTCTTTTGATCTATATACAGCGACACTACTTTTTTTTGTGTTTGTTGGAGCGATCAATTATTTTATGATTTATTCCGCGCTTTCGATTACACCGTCTAAATTGACTAATCTGTTGATTTTTGTGATCTTTGGTGGAGTGTTGCTTTCTATGATCACGAATAGAGATCATCAATGGTGGCAATTCAACTTTAGTTTTTTGGGCACGATTGAAGCTAAAAGTAGCTGGCAGTTTAATGTTACCTTGATGTTTTCGGCATTGTTGATGGTTGCTTTGATCGATAGTTTATTTGTAGAATTACAAAAAGCGATACCTCATAGTAGACGATTGACGATTTTAAAAATTCTATTAACGTTAACAGCGCTAGATCTTGGTGCAGTAGGTTTATTTCCTTATACAGAAACAGGACCTTTTCAAGGCGTTCATAATCAAGTTGCGGGCTATTTAGTTTATTTGATTGTTATTTTAATTGTAGGAATCAAGTGGCTGTTACCAAATGTAACCAAAGAATTCTTGTCGATCTCTTATATGATTGCGGCGACATTAGTTGTAGTTGTGGTGCTATTTCAGTGGACCAGTTATCTTTCGTTAACGGCATTTGAGTTATTATCTTTTATGTTGGCTTTTAGCTGGATTGTCTTGTTGCTTCAAAATCTGCAGAAAATGGCTCAGAATTTGAACAACTCTTTTCAGGTGATCGTTGAACAAAGTATAGATGAACAATAGTAGCGAATTTAATAATCTAGAGAATACATCGACAGATTTTTCATTTGTTGGTGTATTTTTTCTGGTATTTTCTGTTATGCTATAAATAAAAAAAGAAGAAAGGGATTCATCTTGAAAACAACGATTGAATTTATTGATTCCAACGAGGATGAGCGAGCGATTTTTAACGTTCATAAATTAACGCCAGTTCTAGAAAATGTGTTGTCTCTCTTAAATGAGGAGGAGCGATTTTTAATAGGGGAAGAAAATGGTTCATTATACAGAATAGCATTTTCTGAAATTCTTTATATTGAAGTTGTCGATAAAAAAAGCTTTATTTATACGGAAAACTTAGTTTGTCAAAGTAGTGAAAAATTATATCAGTTGGAAGAGCAATTATCATCTTTTAAATTTATCCGAACATCAAAATCCATGCTGCTTAATATTACAGCAATCAAGGCAATCGCCCCTACCTTAAGTGGACGTTTTGAAGCGACGTTGCTTAATGATGAGCGAGTTGCTATATCAAGAAAGTATGTTCCAGATTTGAAAAAAGGATTAGGAATGGAGCGTAAAAAATGAAAATTACTGCATACTTAAAAAATGCTTTTCGCTTAACTTCGATGATTTTTACAATTCTAGTTGTGGTGAACTTAGTAGTAAATAAGGCAGTTTTATTTACTACGATTGAATTTATGTTATTTGTTTCGGTAGTCTCTGGTGCCCTGTTATTTCTGGTAGATGATCGCGAGGTATATTCGAATCGACGGATGATCATCAATCAGATTTTATACATCAGTATTATATTTACACTGATCATTATTGGCAATTATCTTTTTGATTGGGAACTGGGAGTTAATGGGTTAGTGAGAAATCTGTTTCTTATTTTACTTATTTTTTTCTTCATAAAATTTATTATGTATAGTAACGATAAAAAAGAGGCTCAAGAAATGAACCGATACATTCAAAAGAATAAGTGACATGAATAAAAAATTCAAATAAACGTGTTAAAAAAGTCAGGATCTTCGGCAATTTTCTAGAAACCGCCCAATGCATGGAAAAACGCATTGGGCGGTTTTTAGTCCAATTACTCGATTCTAAATGACTTTTTTTGCATCTTAGTCCTGTTTTTCGACCACTTAGAAAAAGTCTGTTGTTTTTGCCTGTAAGGTTGCTTATAGTTGATTTATCAACCAGAACGAAGGAGCCAATAACATGACAGAACTTGTAACAGTCTCAACTATAGCCAAGAAATACAATCAGCAGCAAGTCTTAAACAATATTTCATTTTCGATCCAAGAGGGTGAATTATTTTCGATTCTTGGGCCAAATGGTGCTGGGAAATCTACACTGATTTCATTGATCCTCGGATTAGCCAAACCAGATTCAGGTGAGATACAGCTTGAGGGAAAGAAAATAGATTCAAATTCGATCGAACATAAATCACTGATCTCAGTTGTTTTCCAAAATAGTATTTTAGATCAAGAATTATCAGTTAAAGATAATTTAGTTATGAGAGCTTATTTTTATACAAATAACTGGAAGCAAGCGAAAGCATTAGCCAATGAAAAATTAGCGGATGTGCAAGGGCAGCATCTTTTAAATAAACGCTATGGCGTTTTGTCTGGCGGCGAAAAAAGAAAAGTAGATATTGCCAGAGCGTTACTCAACACGCCTAAACTATTATTTTTGGACGAGCCAACTACAGGCTTAGATATTGTTTCCAGAGCGGACATGTGGAAGTTGATTCATCACCTAAAAGAAAAATATAAGATGACCATCGTATTGACTACGCATTATATGGAAGAAGCTAGAGATTCAACGAATATCTTAATGTTGGATGCAGGTCAAATCAAGGCTTATGATTCACCAGAAAATTTAAAAACTACCTATGAATGTCTTGCATTAGAAGATGTCTTTTTAAATATCGTTGAAAAAGGGAGAAAATAAAAATGAATGCATTAGTATATAGAGGATTATTACTATTTTTTAAAAATAAACAGGCAGTTATCGGTTCATTTATTGGAGCTTTGATCATGATTGGTTTATATGTTTTTTTATTGGGAGATAGCTTAGTGAAGCAGCTATCTGTTTTATCAAATCCGCAGTTAGTGGTAGATACGTGGATGCTGGCAGGCGTGATTGGTATTGCTTCAGCTAGTTCCACATTAGGGTCTGTTAGCTTGATGATTCGTGATAAAGAGCGGAACGTCTACACCGATTTTATGATATCACCCATTGCTAAAAGTAAAATTATGTTGGGGTATTTCTTTAGTACATTTTTGATTTCATTTGTGATCACGATGGCCGTTATTATCGTAGCTGAATGTTATATTGTGTTTATTTCAAAAGGTTCATTTTTATCAATGACGCAGTTTGGCTTGTTGCTATTAGTTAGCCTTTTAACGATCTTTTGTTCATCTGCGTTTATGTTTTTTGTAGCTAGTTTTTTCCGTCGAATCGATACATTTTCGACGATGACATCAATTATTGGACCGTTGTTGGGTTTTTTAACGGGTTGCTACGTACCAATCGGTAGTTTACCCGAAACGGCTCAATTAGTAGTCAAATATTTTCCTTTAACAAGCGGTGTTGTGATGATTCGGAGGATTTTAACAGAAAATGCGTTTGCCTCAGCTGATAAACAAGCAATGAAAGTTGTGCAAGAAGAATTGGGTATTGTAATGAACTATCCGTATGAACTATTGTTTCCGATTACCATACTAATTGTTTCAAGTTGTATTTTTCTAGGAATCGCGCTATTCAATGTTAAAAGAGTAGAAATTAAACGCTAGGCTACTTTAGCGAATCCGTTTAAAGTAAAAAACTACGACGTATAGGCATTTTTTATCATCCTAAGATAAAAATGCCTATACGTCGTTTGATATTGCTGAGCAAAGAATTGTGGTGTTTATTAAATATATATAGTAGATTGGTCGTATTTAAAGGCAGGAATTTTAAATCAGTTCCCAAACTGGTGAGATTCCAGGTTGATCGCCTTGTGTCCACCATTTTGCTATATAGGTTTGCCCTTGGAACGTTACGGTATCATCTTTTTCATATGATTTCTCTAATTCCCATTCCAGAGATTGATTGGAAAGGAGTTTCCAAGCATCAGATTGATCCGGGCGGTTATTTTGATTCCACCATTTTGCTTCATATTGTAAGCCGTTATATAGGACTTTATCCCCTTCATTATAAACTTCTGTACTTTTCCATACTGACAACCCATTGCTGTCTCCTTGCGTTTTCACGGTCAAAGGTTCACTTTTCTCTGACTCTTGCTTGAAGGTATCTATAGCTATAATTTCATAAGTATATGTTGTATTTGGTTTTAGGTTTGTATCTTTGAAAGGCGTATTTCGTACAGTAGTTATTTTGATTCCATTACGGTAAACATTATATTGTGAAATTCCAATTGGACTATCTGATCGAGTCCAAGACAAGGTCAATGAATTCTGGGTTATTTCGTTTGCACTAAGATTACTTGGTTTTGTTGGCAATGTTGGCGTCGGAAATGCCAATGTTTTTACAGTCAGTACATCGCTTTTAGGTGATTCTCTATTGAAAGTATCTATAGCTATGATTTCATAAGTGTATGTTGTGTCTGGTTTTAATTGGGTATCTTCAAAAGAAAGATTTTTTGTGCTAGCAATTTTTAAACCATTACGATAAACATTGTAATTGGAAATACCGATGAAACTACTCGATTTGTCCCAACTTATGGATAATCTATCTCGTAGTACAGAAGTGGCTGTCAAATTGTTTGGTTTTGTTGGAACAGGAATTTCTGTTTCAGCTTTATTTGGTATGCGTACTTTAAAGCTAGTATTTTTCTTAGACATTTTGCCCATAGTATCTATAGCGGTCAGCGTGTATGTGTATAATGTATTTGATTTAACTGTTTTATCTATAAATGATTCAGAAGATGTACGTGCAATTTCTTTGTCATCTCTGAAAATAACATATTCTTTTATTGGGTTGATGCTGTATCCTGCTTGCCAGTTTAATTTTACTGAGTCATAGTTGATATCAGAAGCGGGTAAATTTACTGGTGGTTCTGGTATATCGATTGGACTAATTGGTTTTTCAGGTTCATCACGGTGTTCCCAAATTTTATGCGTTAATTTAGGGTATTTTTCTAACACTTGTTTTGTTTCAGGAGAAATTGTCAGTCCCCACATTTCAAAATAAGGAAGTAAATTCTTATTAGCTATTTTCGAGGTAGAAGTAATAAAATATTGTATTTTTTCTAGATCATTGTTCTTTATATCTTTTGCTTCTTCTCGATATAATTTATGCAATTTAGGGTAGAAATCATCACCAAATGCTAATTCTAATTGCCAAAACATAGCTAGTCGTGTAAATAAATCTTCTGTCTCATAATTTTTATTGGCTTGATTAAAGTAAGTGGAAACTTTCTCATAAACATGATCTTTTTCTAAGCGACTTCTATTTCCGAGTGCTTTGTTACTTCTCATACTGTAAATATTCACTGTTACTTCTGTCATGTTGCTCCAAGTCATTCTAAGTGATTGGTACGTATGACCGAATTCATGCATGGGTCCCCAATGGTTGTCTGGGGAAGGAGATAATAAGTAACCCATTCCTTCACTTTGAGAATAGGCAGTGTGATTATACGTAGCATACATATAATATTGAGGTTCTTGTGTTTCTCTCATATGTTGAATAAGACCACGACTTTTTCTGTGTAGAGTAGAACTGTTGTCCAAACCGGATGATTTATCATGGATGTCAATTATACGATCATAGGTCTCAACTATAGTTTTAGGATCTTTCACTTGCGGTAATGTTACTCTTGAACCTGTGATCAATGTTTTCTTCCCAATTAATTCATAACCAGGAGCTAAGGGGTTTTGTTTTAATTCCTTTTGCCAATCAGCTTCAGTCGTTTTCCCAAAGATGAATCGAGGCAGTTTTAAACCACCTTCTACTGTGACAGTTAATTTATTTTGAGGTGTTGGCTCTGTTGTGTTTTGAAGATGAATGACTCCTTCATCTCTTGTAGAAATGATATTCTCCCCTTTTTTTAATGGCGTTCGTTCGGAATGGCCTTCTCGGCTATCTGTTAGGGCAACGGGAGAAATAGTATAGGTTGGCAACGATAGTTGATCTGTATTTTCATCAACATAAATGGTGATTACATCTGACTCTTTCTTGTAAATACCAGAGGACTGATTATCACTAGGACCAAAGCGATTATCTAATTGAGTTTGTTTGTAGTCTGTAATACTTTCCGTTTGAGCTAGCTCGGTTTTAATACTAACTTTGGGGGAATCCGAATCAGAAGTGGCATGGTAAGCCTCTGTATACAAAAAAGTAGTAGCTAATAAAGCCAACATAGAAACCCCAAAATAAAGTGAACATTTATTCTTTTTCATTTTTGTTTAACCAACTTTCTTTCAATATAATTTTATTATATATCTATTTTATGTATTTTTCTGTTCATTTTTAGACATTAGGTTAAACTTTTGTGACCCTTTAATATATAATGATGATGAAAACTACATTTTATATTGAATTACCAATTAGTTAATAATAAAATCAAAGTTTTAAAGTGGTTCTACTCTTTTAAAAGTTAAAACATTTATTTTTGCTCATCGAGGCAACGAGACATCAATTCCATATGATGCATCACTGCAGCTTTTCTCATCACTCCCATGCCTGGAAATTTTTCTTTTGAAGCAATATCAAGGAGTAGCTCGATGCCTAAAGTCACTTTTTCCCCACATAATTTTGTTTTCCACTCACTGACCTCAGCCATTAGCTCAAAAAATTTGTCTTTTTGAGATGGAGCTTCTTCACTTGAAAGAAAATGATGAATTCGTAAGTGGTCATTTTCAAAATAAACAAGGTGCAAAGGCAATGATTTTGAAGGATAGCTGTGTTCATAATAGATTCGGCTATCAATAGAAAAATCACTAAATCCGATAAAACCTCTTTTTTGAAACGCTAAATGTGTATCTGAAAAAAATTCATCAGAACATTCTTGGTAGTAACTTATTTTAGGTAATCTAGTGAAAACATCCTGAGAAAGAATCTTATTGCCGCTGATTTTTTGCAGCAAACGGAGTTCTTCAGGAACCAAGACATTTACCTGATTGGATTGCCAATCACTTTGCAAAGCAGGAGTCGAGTTGCCAATCACAAATAATTGCGGTTCTGCGCTTAATGTTTCGATAGGTTGTTCAACGATCAGAGCCTTTTCTAAAGGTAATGAGTTTAGATGAAGGATTCCTTCTTCAGTCAAAAAGTCGCCAGCTTGAGGATTTTGAATAAGATAAAAAGGCTGATTTTCTCTTTGGAACAACTCGATAAATTTTTTCAACGCAGTAGAGTTTTTAACAGGTTCAATAATTGGTATGACTTGTCGGGACAAGCAATGATGTTCTAAAAGTGTCGTTAGTGCAAGTAAGTCAAATTGTTTCCCACGAAAATAAGGATAATACATTATTTTTCCTCCCAAAGACGTTGTTCCAATTTAAAATAAGCCTCACGCGTGGCCTCTAATTCCTCTTTTAAAGCCTCAACCGCCTGATCACAAATATCTTCTACAAAACAATCATAGTAATTCACGCCGCCGCCAAATAAGTCATAGTCAGGTTGTCTTTTTTTTAACTCGTTATAAAGCCTATCAGTCGGAAAAACCCGCAAGCCTCGTGCTGTTTGTTTAGCCTTGCCAACTTCTCTAGCTTGTGCGCTGATCAAACGGAAAAGTAGTTCCTGTTCATTGACTAAAAGAGCTTGTCTTTGCGGTTTTTTTTCTATTGTAAAATAGCCCGGTAACTTTTGTTCGTCCGCTGAAATATATTGATGATAAACCATCACACCGATATGACTTGGAATTTCTTCTTTGACTTTTTCAAAAAGAGCTTGTGGTAAGACAAAATAATTATAATTACCAATAAAGGAAAGCTTTGCTTTTGAGCGGAAATCGGCTTTACTGACTTTTAACTCATAACAACGCCATTCGAATTGATTATCGGCAGTTAAACGACAACTCAGTGTATCCACTATTCCTTGGGTTTCAGGCATAGTGACTTCCTCAACGACAATATCTCCATTTTCACGACAATAATAATAAAGCACTTCTTCCATTTGGATGGTTAATGACGTTTTCATTATTAGCTCCTTTAATCTTTTAATCTACTATAAAACATACGTTCGTAAAAATAAAGTTTTTTCTTTTTTATGAACAGATATAAGTAAGCTTTTTGTGAATAATGTTAGTAGCTAGATTAATAGAATTATTTATAAAAAGATATTTTTTTAATATTTATTAAAAATACATTCTTATAAAAAAATTGACCTTTAGTAGAGTAAACCGCAGTATTTAAGAATAGAATTAGGTGTATTTATTGAGAGGGAAAGCTGATTAAATCAACAATAACAGCATATATGTTTTTATTTTTTATTAAAACATAAAAAAATAATCATAATAAAGTTTAAAAAAGTATATTATATAAATATATGAAAACATTAAGAAGAAGGAGTATATTGATGAGAAAAAGGAAAGTACATATTTTGATGCTTGCGGTTTTATTGTCACAAAGTTTTGGATCAGCTGTAAGTGCATTTGCAACAACTACTAATAATATAGATGAAAATCTCTCAAGCGAACAGTCAGCTAACACACCAATAGAAGCGAAACAACAGACTGATTTATCGAGCGAGGTAGCAGAACAACCGATAGAAAAGCCAAGCACTGAAATAAGTGGAACTGATGAAGCAAATAAAACCGGTACTTCAACTACGGAGTCAAACAAGATCTCTGCTGAAACGACACAGCAGTCAACTGGCGAACACACACAGAGCTCTCAAACGAAAATGACAGATGCCAATGTACCTATTGAGGATGAGCTTCTAGCGAACATGACTCTGACGACTATGGATGGAACTGAATATAGCCAAAACACGTTAAATAGAGTTTTAAATACAACACCAGTAACTGCAAAATTAAATTTTGTAATCGAAGATAAAGATTATGCGCCAGGTTCAGTGTATACACTGACGTTACCGGATCATTTAGGCTATTCTGATATCAGCGGCGAAGTAGCCAATGTTGGCGCTCAGTGGTCAGTCGATGCGCAAAGTAAAACATTAACGATCACGTTTAACCAACGAGTGACTGAAACTCATTTTAATTTAGAGTTAAAAAGTTATGTATTCACCGATGGGGAACCGTTAATAACGATTAAAACACCAGGGCAAACAACCAATCAGTATAATTTTGACTTATATGAAGATGTTGCACCTATCAAGTATGAAGAAACGGCTAATATTTATGGGCTTAAAGGGATTGTCTATTATAACTTAGACAGAACATTATCTGGTAGCCAGACTTTAGAAATCTTGATGACAGAAGCGCCAGGAGCAAAATTTTACAATACCTCAAAAGAACAACTTGTTGTTTTTTCGTATGCGGTAGATATCAATGGCAATGTGATTCCAGATTCAAAGCAAACCTTAGAAAAAGATAAGGATTATACGGTCAACGAAGACAACACCTATCAAGGTTCAGTTACGGTTACAAACATGAATCAGCAAAAAGCATATGCCATATCCATTGAACGCGCGTTAGCTTTAGAAAGTGTTTCAACGTATTCTTACAATTTTTACAATCAATACCCAACGACTAAATTAGGCTCAGTCAGATTAAATAGCACAACTGCTCCATATGGTGGGCTGGAGTTTACTGCCAAAACAAGTAAAGACCAAAAGTCATTAAAAGAAGCTAGTTTAGGCTGGTTGCAAAGTGCTAATTTCCAAGAAAAAGGAAATTATTACGTCAATATTTACAATCTACTGACACAAACACAAGCAGGAGAACAGATAATTTTAGAAAGTAAAAATGGCCAACCAATTACTGACTATAAATTTTCAGCATATAATGGCGAGTACCAAAAAGTTGAAATCACTGATTTTTTTGATATCAATAAAGAAAATAATAAACTGATCTTAACTGCGACGAAAGATAGTGCGTTAAGAATAAATGCGGATAAGCTGATCATCCCGTTTGAACAAAAAGATATTGATATTGCTTTACGTACGCCGATTATCAATGGTGGAAAAGAAGTAATGCTTGTATCTGATCAATACCTTCAACCAATTTCGATCATCAATCCCAATAGTGTAGAAACAGCTTGGGGAAATTATGATGAGAATGGTGCTTATATGGGCGACACCACGATAGCGATAGCAGGAAGTACCCAAACTCCTGTAAAGAATGCGACGATCAAAATTGAACACCCAAACTACCTGAAGCTAAGAGCGCCTAAAGGGGAGTATGATTATTACAAATTAAATAAAGATTACACGATAACAGCGGTCGAAGGTGGTTCACTTATAAAATTCACAACGCCAGTCGTTCATTCATTTAATTTGGATCTAGGCTTTAATTATATACCTGATAGTTTAGAAAAAAGCAAAAGCATTCCAGTTGATACGCTTCCTGTCACACTAAGTGCGGATGAGTATGAAACAGTGGAAACGACAGTTAGAACAGGCAGAAAGATCTATTCAGAAAACACGTTACAAGCAAGTAAAAATCAATTTTTAGTCAACGCAAGAAACGATACATTTGACTCATTAAGTATTTCAACTAAGATTCCTGCGGGTGCAGATGTGATTTTTGATATTTATGATGTCTCAAATGACCAAGTGGAATCCATTTACCCACAGTATTGGGATCGAGGCTATTACTTTGATAAACCGTTAGATCCTAACAGTTCTGCGTACCCTAAAATTACCTTCAATGAAACCGATAATACGTATCAATTTGATTTTGGTAAAACATCAAAACGTTATATCATTGAATATAAATATGCCAATGGTTGGATCGATGCTAAGACGATCAATGTGACCGGAAGTGCGGCTGAACCATTGTACGGAGATCGAATCATGTCAACTTCGGTTTCTGTTAGCAATGTAGGAACAGAGATAATTTCTGCAAGCCAAACAAGTCATGAGTCATTAAAAAATGTTACAAAAAATGAAGTGAAAACAAAGAATATCAATAATGGGACACTCAAAGTTAAAAATCCTATCTTTGATATTGCAACGAAAGGAACAACCAATGCAGACATTGATTTAAACTCGATTGTGATTGATGGTGTTCCGGAAACTGCGTATACCATCAAGAAAACTGCGACGGGTGCTCAAATTATTTTTGATGATTATACGCTAACTCAAAATATCACGATCACTTATAATACGATTTCTAAAAATGCAGGGCAGATTTCTACTGAGACAGTCATCAGCGCTGACAATTTAGAACAAATGACAGCAACTCGCAGAACGGCTACAACAACACCGCTAGTTTTGAGATTTTCTGATGGAGATGCGGAAGGAGTTGTTTATTTGGCTCAAGCGCAATTTCATACGTATAATGAAGATAATCAAGACATAAACGTTCCCAATGTTTCATTTGAACTGATCGATAATGTGACGAATAATCGGACTGAGTTTACGACAGATGAGAATGGCGACTATAATTTTGATGCGATCATGTCTGGAGCCTACACACTAAGAGTAACGGATCTCCCAGCAGGTTATGCGATCGCTAAAGAATATATTAATGGAAAAAACATTCAATTGACCAAAGGTATGAATCAAATCGAGGTTCCTCTAGTAGAAAGCAAAGTAGACCGTACGAGTGTAACTGTCAAAGATTCTACGATATATGAAGGAGATTCGTGGCAAGCAGCTGATAATTTTGTATCAGCAACAGATGAAAGTGGAAAAATGGTACCATTTGAAGATGTAACTTTTTCTGGCGCTGTTGATACAACAAAAGTTGGTGACTATAAAGTGATTTATACTTTCCATGAACAAAGAGAAGTAGCTACAATCACTGTGTTACCAAATCAAACAGAGGTTAAAGGTAAAAATTCAACCATCTCAGTTGGTACGAATTGGAAACCAGAAGATAATTTTGTCTCAGCAACAGATAAAACAGGAAAACCTGTTGCCTTCGATCAAATCACTGTAACTGGTACAGTGGATTCATCCAAAATTGGAGAGAATAGAGTCACATATGAAAATCAAGGAAAAAAAGATGTCGTTATCATCAAGGTTGTAGACGAACAAGAAACGCTCGCTGTGAAAGACTCGACGATTTATGTTGGAGATTCATGGCAGGCAGCCGATAATTTTGTTTCAGCGACAGATAAAATTGGGCAAACTATTCCAATTCAACAAATCACTGTAACAGGTTCTGTCGATACAACCAAAGCTGGGATTTATGAAGTTGTTTACGGAAATGGAAAAATAAAAGAAACTGCTAAAATAACAGTGAAAGCAGATCAATCAACGTTAGTCGTAAAAGATTCTACCATTTATGTCGGCGATGATTGGAAGAGTGCAGATAACTTTGTGTCAGCGACTGATCGTGACGGTAATGCCATTTCATTTGAAGAAGTAGAAGTGACTGGCACTGTGGACACCAAGGAAAAAGGCGAGAATAAGGTATCTTACACCGTTCAAACCACTAGACAATCTGAGCCAAGTAAAGCTAAAAAAACTGTACAGTCTGAAAAACAGTTGACTGCGACAGCAAAAATCACAGTGCTGGAAAAAAATTCTCCAAAACCAAATGAAACCAATAAGAATCAAACGCATAGTGTAAAACCAGACAAACAAGGGATTTACCCTAAAACAGGTGAAAAGACCAATCATTATTTTAGTTTAATCGGACTAGCAGCCGTGTCGATCGCAATAGTTGGCAGGATTCGATTAAGAAAAAGACGAACAGATTAACTAAACGATACGGAGAAATGAGGCTGGGATAAAAGGCAGAGTTGACGCTGCCTTTTATTCAAGCCTTTATTCAATTGAAGCGAAATCTGGAAAGGCGGAAAAATAGGTGAAAAAAAAACCTTTGATACTAGGCACAGCCTTACTATTTTCATCAGCACTTTTTGTTCATTTTGACACTTTTTACGGAGAAGAAATGACAACTCCTGGAAAATATAAAATGACCTATGAAGTAGATGGAAAAGTAGAAACAGCGACAGTTGAAGTGAAAAAAAATCAGACGGAGCTTCTCTTAAAAGACATCATCATCAAACAAAACGAGCACTGGTCACCCTTAGACAATGTTGTTTCACTAAAAGATCGAGATGGCGAGCCGTTGGATTTAAACCAAGTGACGATCAAACATAATATAAATACACAAGAAACAGGGCTATATTTTGTGAAATTTTCATATAAAACTTATGTTTCTATAGCTAAAGTATCAGTGAACCAATTTACCAGTTCTGCTCACAAAAAAAGAGTACCAAAGCACTATTCCCAAAATGATTCTCAAACAAAAATCATGCTGAATGACGAACTGTTAAAAAATGATCCTGCTAAACAAAAGATCAACATCAACACTTCAGGAGGCGCCAATCCACTAGGGTCTGCGAGTTTTGGAAATATGTTGGGGTTTCTATCAGGGACACTTCTGTATGGAACAAGGAGAGTATAAATGGATTTCTTGTTATTAGACGATCGAGCAAATTTAAAATTATCAATTATTCGAAAATTAGAGCAGCAATACTCGTTTTCAGAGCGTAAGGATATGTTGTGTGAACAATTGAATATCTCCCAATATCTTTTGGAACGCAGTGTTCTGGAAATAAATGAGGACTTGAAAAGGTTTGAACTGATCGATGAGATGGAATTGATTGAACAAAACAATGAGATCATACTATTTCAAGGTTCTCAAATGTCATCTAGTATTGTTGAGGAAAGGTATTTAAAATATTCACTGGAATTCACATTATTGCAAACGATATTTTTCAACCAATTTACATCGATCAAAAAATACGGGGAAAAAGAAGGGATGAGTCGGACTGTTGTTTATAAAATCATTGATAGAATTCGTAAAGAGTTGGAGCAATATGATATAAAATTATCCAAAACGTTTCAATTAATCGGCAATGAAATGCAGATTCGCCAATATTTCAATATGCTCTATTATCGGATTTACAAAGATTCAGACGAGTTATACAACCAATCAGATATCTTAGCAGTCAATGAACTACTTTCTGCTATTAAGTTGCATTGTGAAGAAATCAACACTTTTTATCTGTTCAAGCATTATATGTTTGTTATGCTAGAAAGAGTAAAGAGAAAGCATAACTATTTTTTGTCTACTAATGCCGAGTCGACTAAGTTAGATGAAGAAAACGTACTGTATCAAACGATCAAACACTGGAGTAGCCGTACTTTACAAGGAACAAACCGGGAAATTGAAGTTGAAGTAAGAGGGATTGTTAGTCAGTTGTCAGTTTATCGAAGCGAATTTTGTGACTTTGAAGATGAGGCTGTTGAAGCATATAGTTTGCAGTTAAAGCAGCAAATTCTTAACTATCCACAATTAACGATGATGGGGCCTGAATTTAGTGATAGTGTGAATATGGCGATTTATCAGCACCGATATATTACTCCTTTAATCGACCTGACATTACGAGTGATGGATTTAGAATTTTTTCATGAGCGTTACCCGATTGTATTTGAGATCTGTTATACTTTCATTTATCAATTGAAAAAGGATGAATTTCAATTTAGTAAGAAGTCTCTTTTTTTTAATTTATTGATTATTCTTTCTCAACAATATGACCAGGAAAACGAGAAAAATACGATCAATATCCATGTGAATTTCACACAAGGGGAAAAATATAACCAATTTATCAAAACACAAATCAAGATTTTCGATTCTTTTAGCATAAATTTCCAGCCAGCTATACGTCCAGATACAGATTTGATTATCTCCGATTACATCCCAAAAACAACTTTTTCAGCTCGAAGCCTGATCTGGCTGGCACCTCCTAGAGCAAGCGACTGGCGTAATTTTGGAAATGAGATTATACAAATCAATAAGAATTTACAATTGAATAAGAATCGGATTTAGGGTGAGGTTGGGACCGAAGGGATTAGTCCCGAGAAATAAGAAGGAATTCACGAAAATTGTTTTTCAAATTTTTGTGAATTTCAGCTTATTTCCGAAGCCTTCAAATCTTAGTGCTTTAGCACTTAGAATTTGATGTGATCGAGGCGTAGCGTTGTGATTGCTTCTGCTCCCACCGTTTATGCGGATTCTATGTAAGCGGGCTATGACTCGAAGAGTTATGGCCCACTTACATAGAATCCGCTTTTTTATTACATAAATCAAGGAGAAAAATAAATAAAAATGCTACGGATAATCATCCTTAATTATTTTTCCATATGTTATACTGAACAAGATGTAACTAGGAACGATTAGCTAGTGTAATAGTATTATTTATCGGAAAAACATAAGGCTAGCATGAGACGAAATGTGTTACAGTTAATTTTTTATTGGAGACTGAATGAGCTCATTTGCTTTAATTTTGGGAGGGGATGTAAAGTGAGACAGAAAAATTCCGGACCGATCATTATGGAAGAGATTCGTTTAATGGAAGTCATGATTCAAGTTTATTACCATAAGCAAGAAGATAGCTTGATTCCAGAAGAGAGAATGTTGAACTATGCTAGAACTCGTTTAGAATTCTGTCAATTTGGAGAAGAAAAAACGACCTGCCAGAAATGTCCCGTTCATTGTTACCAGCCTAAGTATCGGGAACAAATGAAAAAAATCATGCGTTATTCAGGTCCGCGCATGTTATTTAAGCATCCTATTTTAACGTTTAAACATGCGTATCGTGGATTGACAAGAAATGTAGAAAAATGAAAAAATAGTTATTTATTTTATTAGGGTCAATCACATTTAATCGGGGAACAGTGGGGATTTTTCTGGTTAAGAAGTTTTAAAAAACTATATCAAAAAATTTGTCCAAGATGGCCTGAACAATAAAAAGCTTCGTTGCTTTTCTTAATGTATAGTGTTCTCAAATAAATAGCGACAATGATAATTCAGACTTATTTTATCTGGATTTGACTATTTATTTTCAAAATGATAAAGTAACACCTGAGGAAGGTGTTTCAAATGTACGTATTATATATTTCAACTCTTAGCTCCCTACAACTTATTTTTGATGAAGTGTTGTACGGAGCTTAATCGGAAAGCTTATGAGCTTTTCTTATTCATCAGTAAATTTAGTATAGTAAAAAAATAGCATCTGTTTGCTATGTTTTTGTTGTACTCATTTACTGAAGGATATATAGATTAAAAAGGCCCTAGACATTTTGTCTATGGGTCTTTTTTGTATGTTCTTTAGTAAAAATCAGGGAAACCACATGAAAGAGGAAAATAGAATGGAATTATTACAAGTCAAAGATTTAACCTATGCAGTACCAGATAAACAGCTTTACGAAGATAGCTCATTTACCTTAAGAAGTAAGGAACATATGGGAATCGTTGGTAAAAATGGTGCAGGGAAAAGTACCTTATTGAAAATACTTTTAGGGAATGTATTGCCAGATGACGGTGCGATCACTTGGAATCCAGCAGCTACTTTAGGCTATTTAGACCAATATGTAGACATGGATCAGTCACTTACGATCAATGAATTTTTAAGATCCGCTTACCAAGAATTATTTAACACAGAAAAAGAAATGCTTAAACTCTATGAAACATATGGCGAAACAGGCGACGACCAATTATTAACAAGAGCCGCAACGTATCAAGAACAATTAGAAATAAAAGGATTTTATCAAGTCGAAAATGACATCAGCAAAGCTGTCACAGGGCTTGGAATTAGCGATGGCGATGCCGAGCAAACCTTGAGTGCGTTAAACCGTGGCGATCAAATCAAAGTTATTTTAGCTAAGCTTTTATTAGAAAAACCGTCTGTCTTAATCTTAGATGAGCCGACGAACTACTTAGATCAAGAACATATCGAATGGTTGACTGATTATTTAAATGCCTTTGAAAATGCATTTATTATCGTTTCTCATGATACTACCTTTTTAAGCAACATTGCTACGTGTATCTGTGATATTGATTTTGGTTCAATTAAAAAATACCATAGCAACTACACAGATTTCTTAAAACAAAAAGCACATTTAGCCGAAGCTTATCAAAGCCAATTTGATGCTCAACAACGAAAAATCAAAGAAACAGAAGCTTTTATTCAAAAAAATATTGCTGGTATCAAAACGAAAATGGCTCAAGGTAGAAGAAAACATTTGGAAAAAATGGACAGACTGAAAGAACCTGAAAAGAACGTCAAATCGAATTTTTCATTTAAACTAATGCCACAAAGTTCACCTAACGTCATGACCATCGATACGCTGACTGTAGGCTACAAAGAGCCATTACTAACGGTGCGTGATCTACAAGTGAAAAAAGGTGAAAAAATAGTGATTACAGGCGCAGATGGTTTAGGTAAATCTACCTTAGTGAAAACACTGCTTTCAATGGTACCTGCGATTTCTGGAACAAGCCATTTTTCACCACAAGTTGCTGTTGGTTACCACTCACAAGAAATCGAATGGGAAAATACTGAATGGACACCAATTGAAGCGTTGGCTAACAAATATACAAAACTTACTTATGAAGATGTTCGTCGTGAACTAGCGAAATGCGGTTTGAAACGAGAAATTGCTTCAAAAAATCTTTATATGTTAAGTGGTGGAGAACAATCAAAAGTGAAGTTGTGTGATTTAACGATGCAGCCAAGTAATTTACTGATCTTAGATGAGCCAACCAATCATTTAGATGTCGACTCAAGAAAAGCCCTTCAAGATGCGTTAAAAGCGTTTAGAGGCAGTGTGTTATTGATTTCAAATGATGATGAGTTTTACTCAACAGTTGCAGATCATGTGTACACGGTTGCTGATAAACATCTTATTAGACAATGAGGTGAGTAGGAATGAGTTTTACAGGATATAAAGATTGTCATTTGTACCAACTGCCAGTTGTGAAACGAGAAGTGACAGAAACGCAGTTGGCTCAACGGATTTTAGTCATCGGCAGCGGTGTTTCAGAATGCATGCTGGCCATTGATTTAGCTAAGCAAGGAAAAGAAGTGACGATAATAGAACGTTCAGATGAAATTCTTTCAGATTGTTTAGCAGCCTCAAAAAGAGCTGAATTGATGCGCCAGCTAGAGAATTTGGTCGTAACGATTTTTTTAGAAACCTTTTGTATTGATGTAGAAGCGAACCATGTCTGCTTATCTAATCAAGAAGGATTTAAGACATTTCTTAATATTGATAACATCATTGTTTCTAAAAAACTATGAATATTTTTAAATTCGTTTATAGTGTAAATAGACAGAGTCAAAAAATGAAGGGAGAACCATCATGTTTATACCTATAAACGAAGCAGATTTTCAACAAGTAGTGGAAACATGGAACCAAGGCTTCAGCGATTATCTATTGCCAATCCATGTTGATCAAGCAGCTTTAGAACAAAGAATTCAGTCACTAAAACTTTCGAAAAAGCTCTCAGTTATTTTTTCTATGGACGGAGAATTTGCCGGCATCATTTTATTAGGCATGGAAACATTCCAGCAAACGAAAGTGATGTGGGTGGGCGGTATGGCTGTAGTTCCCAAATATCGCAGAAGTAAAGTCGCTTCTAAATTGATTGATTATGCAGAAAATCTAGCAAAAGAAAATCAATGTGAGCAGCT
The DNA here is from genome assembly GCF_017316105.1 of Candidatus Enterococcus ikei. NCBI lineage: Bacteria > Bacillati > Bacillota > Bacilli > Lactobacillales > Enterococcaceae > Enterococcus > Candidatus Enterococcus ikei. The sequence continues at coordinate 50,610 of NZ_JAFLWD010000024.1, read as the reverse complement.
GATTCTTGAAGTGATTGCAACTAATGAACGTGCTAAACGTCTTTATGAAGCAAAAGGATTTCAGCTTATAAATGAGTTGGCTGTCGGTTCAGTTAATTTACCAGCTACACCTAAGAAACAAAGCAGCATAGACTTTAAACCAGCAGTATCAAAGGAGCTCGCTTTGATTGGAAATAAATGGACTCCATGGCAAAATCGCTTTATTTTTTCAGATAAAAATTATGATACCTATCAGGGCGAACATAAGCTTGGTTCAACTAGTTTTAATGTAATCGGAGAAGAATTGATCATTAAGCAATTGAATGTGTTGGAATCGAAAGATATCCCCTTAATAACGGATATCTTGCTTAGGTTAAAAGAACGAGAAAATATTGATACTGTCAAGGTAACAAACTTTGATATGGAAACACCTGTTTATACTGAGTTAGAAAAAATAGGTATTAAACTACAACTTACCCAATTTCAATTAGCCAAAAAGTTGATGGAGGAATAATAAATCCATTTTTTCGGAATAAAATATCTTTGCTGCATTTGTTGATTAAAATGAATGTGGTGAGGATATTTTTTTTGAGTGTATCAAATTGCGGATAACCGACATTAAATCATGGGGCAATGCATCGTTGCGTGCGTCTTTATTGTATAATCAAGTAGAGCAACGCATTTGTGCAACAAAAATGATGGACGCTAAGAAAGGAGTGGCTTATAGTGACTGTAGAAATTGGTAAGCAAATCAAAAAATTCCGTCAAGAACGACAAATCTCACAACAGGAACTAGCGGACTACTTGAACATTTCACGTCAAACGATTTCTAAATGGGAGCTAGGAAAAAGTCTTCCTGACTTGGAAAATGTCGTTAGACTTTCGGAATATTTTAATATCAGTGTAGATGTTTTATTAGGACATAAAAAGCTTGGTTTCTTTAGGGAATTGTTCGGAGGGAAAGAAAGAAGGCAAATCTACATGGATCAAAATAAGAAAGAAAATAATAACGCAGCATTTTACAGTGCTTATGCACAAGATATACAACCGTTGTTTGTAGAAGGGAAGCGAGTGAATACCTTTGTAAAAATTGAAGAAGAAATTTTTCCTCAAGCAACATTTTCGAAATTAATTGGTTATGCAAATTGTTTATGCGACTTTAGTGGCGAACAAGTTTCAATCAAGCAAATCGGAAAAGCAAAACTCGCTGTAAAGGTTTCTGTAGAACAAACTATAGCTATGTTTTCTCTTCATGATATCTTAGAAATAAACCTGCAATTTGGTAAATATATTCGAAATGTGGGTGGTAATTTTGTGACATTGATTGATATTGTTACGAAAGATCAAAACTATTATCTTTGGGTGGAATCTTTAAAAGTTGCCCACGAGATTTGGCATCATGAAAAGTTTACTCCTATAAAAATCAATATAGATAAATCATTTAAAACAGCACTGGATCTATTGAGTGAAGAAGATGCAGTCGCAGCAATTCGCAGCAATGCAAAGGATATCCAGCTGATCTATAGATAAGAAAGTAGAATATTTGAATGATTATTTGTTTATGTTGCAGATATTTGATTTGTGGTAATACCTTCTTTTCCTCGGATTGTTGCATTGATCCTTTCATATCAAACTAGTCCTAAAGCAGTGAGGAAATCTCAGACTTAAAGCCGATAAAATGAAGTATGTGTTTTGCTACAATTAAAAGTAACAGAAGTAGAACATGTTCGTTTGATCAACAGCTTTCTATGACAGTCAGGGGTGAATGGTATAAATAAGCAAGTCAGCAAACAAACTATCGGTAATAACGGGATCGATGTAATAAAATATGCAGCAGCGGTTTTGATTATCTGTTTTCATTGCGAACGGGTGATTCAAGATCCAGTCGTTCATCATTTGTTTAAAAATGTGCTATGTCGAATCGCTGTTCCATATTTTTTGATTTCCACCAGTTATTTTGTCAGAAGAGGGCAAAATAGCTCACCAGGTTATTTGAAACGTTACCTAAAATCAATGATCAATTCGTATTTATTTTGGAGTTTGATTTATTTGCCAATTGGGTTTATGTGGATTCAGGAGAATTATACATTGGGACCACAACTCTATCCAGTAGCATTGTTTGCAGGTTTAGTTTATACAGGAACGTATTACCATCTTTGGTATATTCCGGCCATGATTTTTGGTATTATATTTGCGCACTGGCTGATTAAGAAAAAAGGCTATATTCCGTTGTTTTGCCTGACATTTGTGTTATGTCTTTTTGGGTCATTAGAAACGTATTATGGCTATATCGAAAATGAACAGTTGAAATCATTTTTTGATCAGTATTTGAATGTATTTGTGACTACTCGCAATGGTTTATTCTTTGCTTTGGTGTTTGTGGCTGTTGGTTATTTTTTATGGGACTATCGTGAAAAAATAGCTGGGTATCAGAAATATTTTGGTTTAATGGTCGTGGTATTTGGAGGTCTTTTAGTAAGTGAAGGTTTGATGATTTATGCTAAGACGGGGATCGATAAAAACTTTATGTGGTCATTGATTCCATTTACTGCTGTCTTTTTTTGTTGGAGTTTGACATGGAATTTGAAGATAGCTATTGATTATAAACATTTGAGGAACTTAGGAAAATATTATTTTTTCATCCATCCATTGTGTATCTTGTGGGCTGCTAGTTTAGTGAATAGCTATGATTTTTTTGCGAATAGCTGGCTGCAACTGGTTGTAACACTGATCGCGACACATTTATTAAGCTCCTTAGTGATAGTTATCAATAATCAACTGCCATATTATTATTTTGATTTACAGCTGATGTTGAGAGTGAATAAAGGGTATCGGATTTAGTAAGAAGGATGAAGTAAAGTTGAGACAAAACGCTGCTGGTTTTGTCTCAGCTTATTTTTTTCTCTTAAGTTAAATGAACACCTTTATCCACATAAATAATATCGCCAACAATACCAGCAGCTAACTCACTAACAAGGAAGGCACAAGTATTACCAACTTCTTCAATCGTAACACCTGCTTTATCTGGCGTACGGCCTTCTGAAATTTTAATCAGTTGATCATAATCTTTTACGCCTGTTACAGCTAATGTTTTGATAGCGCCAGCTGAAATTCCGTTAACACGGATTTTGTCTGCTGCGAATTCGTACGCTAGATATTTTACAGCTGTTTCTAAAGAAGCTTTGGCGATTCCCATCATGTTGTAGTTTGGGATAGCTCTTTCAGAACCTAGATAAGTCATTGTAACAATTCCAGAACCAGGATTTAACAAAGGTTTAGCATAATGTGCCACAGCTAAAAGTGAGTAGCTGCTGATATCTTGAGCCAATAAAAAACCTGAACGGCTGATATCACTAACATTCCCATCTAGCTCTTCTTTGTTAGCAAAAGCAATGGCATGTACTAATCCGTCGATTTTGTCGTATTTTTCTTGGATTGTTTGAAAAGCTTGAGCAATCGACTCATCAGAGGCAACATCACATTCAACGAGTAGATCTGTTGGTTCAGCTAATTTTAGCAATTGTTTTTTCATGCGGTCGTTTTGATATGTATAGATAATATCAGCCCCTTGCTCTTTCAATGCTTTAGCACATCCCCAAGCAATACTTCTTTTGTTGGCTACGCCCATTACGACGATTTTTTTATTTTTTAGAAACATATGGTTTTTTCCCCTTTTAAAATTATTTTTAGTGTGTGAAAAAGGTCTCACATCTTAACAAAATCTAAATATCTGATTTTATTTAAGTTGACGGATAAAATTGCAACTGGTATTATCTGTGTTGAGAATGATAAAAAAATTCTCTAACGAATAAGCAACACCCGTACAGACATTTTATCGGATGTCTGAATTATTAACTAAAATACTTTGAAAGTCAAACTATTTTACTTAAATTTAAACAAAAAAGTGTTGTTTAAGCAAGTTTTTTTTAATTTGATAGTCAAAACAATAGTGGAGGTGCACGATGAAACGAGTTGTAATAACAGGAATGGGAGCAGTGACTCCTTTAGGAAATACGGTAAAAGAGTATTGGCAAAATCTAGTCAATGGAAAATTAGGAATCGCTAAAATTACTAAGTTTGATTCTGAAGATACAGGTGTGGCACTTGCAGGTGAAGTGAAAGACTTCGATCCAAGTGAGGTTCTTGATCGTAAAGAACAAAAGCGGATGGATTTATTTTCGCAATATGGTGTAGTGGCTGCGATGGAAGCGTGGAATATGAGTGGTTTAACTCAAGAAACAATCGATCCCAAGCGTTTTGGTGTAATCGTCGGCAGTGGTATCGGCGGTATGACAACATTACAAGATCAAGTCAGAGTCATGGATAAAAAAGGGGCTAAACGAGTGACACCTTTCTTTGTACCGATGGTGATCGCAAATATGGCTTCTGGAAATATCTCTATCAAATTAGGTGCAAAAGGGCCTTCTCAAACAATCGTCACAGCTTGTGCATCAGCGACAAATGCAATCGGTGAAGCGTTCCGAACCATCAAATACGGCTTAGCTGATATCATGATCACAGGTGGAACGGAAGCGACGATTTGTGAAATCGGAATTGCTGGATTTGCGGCATTAAGTGCGTTGAATACGACAGAAGATCCAACAAGAGCATCAATTCCGTTTGATAAAGAAAGACATGGTTTTGTGATGGGCGAAGGTGCTGGCATGTTGATGTTGGAAGAACTGGAGCACGCTCAAAAACGTGGTGCGACGATTTTAGGTGAAATCGTAGGTTATGGTAGTAATTGTGATGCGAGTCATATGACAGCGCCGTTAAAAGATGGTAGTGGTGCAGCAGATGCGATCGAATTAGCGTTAGCAGAAGCATCAATTGATGCCTCAGCTGTTGGGTATGTCAATGCGCATGGCACCTCAACACCAGCTAACGATGCAGCTGAAACGGCAGCTTTAAAACGTGTATTTGGTGAACGTGCCTACAATATTCCAATCTCTAGCACGAAAAGTATGACAGGACATCTTTTAGGAGCCGCTGGAGGCATAGAAGCCATCGCTTGTGTAAAAACATTACAAGAAGGCGTTGCTCATCCGACAGTCGGTTATGAAGTGGCCGATCCAGAATGTGATTTAGATTATGTAACAGATGGCTCACGCCCCGTAGAAGCAGAATATGCGATTAGTAATTCGTTTGGCTTTGGCGGTCACAATGGCGTTATTTGTATGAAAAAATGGGAGGAAAAATAACAATGACAAGACTAATGAATGCAACAGAAATTATGGAAATGATTCCAAATAGATACCCAATTTGCTTTATCGACTATGTGGATGAAATTATCACGGATAAAAAAATCATCGCAACAAAAAACGTAACGATCAATGAAGAATTCTTCCAAGGACATTTCCCTGGAAACCCAACAATGCCTGGTGTTTTGATTATTGAAGCATTAGCTCAAGTTGGTTCGATCTTGATTTTAAAAATGGATCAATTTAAAGGTGAAACAGCTTATATCGGAGGAATCAACAAAGCGAAATTCCGTCAAAAAGTTGTTCCAGGTGATGTGTTAAAATTACACTTTGAAATCGTGAAAATCAGAGATTATGTAGGAATCGGAAAAGCAACTGCTTTTGTTGAAGATAAAAAAGTTTGTGAATGCGAATTGACGTTTATTGTAGGTAGATAATCAAGAAAATAGTAAAAAGCCGAAAAGGATGCTGTTCTTTTCGGCTTTTTTGTTTTAGTGATGCAGCTCATATAACTTCAAAGCTAATTGTAATGCAAACGTATTTTTTTCCTCTTCTAAATCTACTGGCAATAAGCCCTTAATTTTTTCAATCCGATACAGCAGCGTATTTCGATGAATAAACAACGCTCTGGATGTAGTTGCAATATTGAGGTGATGAGCGAGATAAGCTTTTAATGTTGGTGTAAAGCTGGTGTTATTTTTTTTATCATACGTCAGTAATGTATTTAAATAATGAGTGTAGAATTTTTTTCCTTGCTCTTTTGAAATAGAATCTACTAAAAAAGAATCAAAGTAAAAATCATTAAAAAAGTAAATCTTCTCTTCTTTATCGTCATCTTCAAGTAACTGAATGACTTTTTTTGCTTCTTCAAAGCTTTGAGATAACTCAAGAATCGGCAAGGTCGAGCCAATCGTGCAGAAAATCTTTCGTTCGGCTTGTCCTTGATTTTCTAAATACATGCGGATTCGTTCAGCCGTATCGGATAGTTCATTGTGTATTTTTAAGGAGCTTAACTTGGCATCAGTCCCTAACAGCATCACCAATTGATTTTTGCGACTGAACAAATGAAGATGAGGGAAACGATTAGTTGTATAAGTCGTTAGTGAAGACAGCAAACTCTTCATTAAGCGATCTTCCATTTGTTTTTTCTTCATCAAAGAATCAGCTGGATTTCCTAAGGTCTGAATGGAAAGAATCAACACCGTATAATTTAAGCTTGGGTCAAGGGTTGTATCGTAAGTTGCTAAAGTTTCTAAGTCTTTGATTTGCCCTGATAATAATTGATCGAAAAAATCACGGCGAATTCTATTTTCTGTCCGTTCAATTTCAAACAACCGCATTTGTTCTAGCGCAAAGGCCATCGATCCATTCTCTAAAGCGACATAATCAAGATCCGTTAAGGGGCGTTCAACTTGATAAACCAGAATAAAACCGTAGTGGATCGTATCAAAATAAACGGGCATGATCACACAAGGATATTCTCTTTCTTCAAATAAAAGTGAGCGTGTAATAGGTTTTTGAATTCGTTCAAAGTTTGCTGGTAAATCAGTAAACGTTTGAATAGGGAAAGTAAAGGTGTCCCCTGTTTTTTTGATTGTTTCTTGAATTAGCGGCTGTTCTTGGTCGCTTACAGCTGTCACTGACCAGTCTGTATCAACTAAAACAACAGGATTTTGGACCATATGAGCTAAGCCAGCAGCGATTTTTTTCATTCCGCCACCATGTAGTGAAATCTCGAAAAATTGTGAATGAATATCTAGAGAAGCTTGGTTTAATTTATCCATTTGCCCTGAAATTTCTGCCATAACGATATTCATGATCTTTGAAAAGGCAATGCCATAAGGAATCTCTATGATTGGTAAAGCCAATTCATCAGCTAACTGACGCATAGATTCGGGAATTCCTTTTAAGTAAATATGTGGTTTGATACAAATCGCAGAACAATTTATTTCTTTAAAACGTTGAATGAAGCGTTTTTGGATCTCTGAATTTTCACTGAAAAAATAGCCCGAAGTAATCAACAATTCTCCAGCGGATAACCAATCTGATGCATCAGGATTATCTAAAATATTGACCCCAGTGATTTCATTTTCAAGTCCTTTTTGTCCAGCAACCAATTGAAATGCTTTGAAAGGGGAGAGTTGCAGGAAGTTTTTTACTGTTAACATGTGGAGACCCTCTTTCTAATACCTGATTTAGTTACTTTAACTATACGGCAGTTGGTTAAAGTATACAACTGGAAATAAAAATATTCGGGTACTCTATCTGTATTTGAAAAGGCTTTCTTGGTGTAAAGTTTAAAGTGTAAAGAAGAGACAGCAACTAAGGAAGTGAGTGACATGCGCACCTATCAATCCCTGTCAGGTGAACAAACATTCTTATCTAAGATTAGAAATGAACAGTGGAAAGGAGAAGTTCATAGTACATTTAATCGAACGATAAATATTATTTGTGCTTCTGGAGAATTATATACGCTAGCGGCAGAGGAATTGGATAATGCGCCCAATACCTTGCGAGTATCAGAATTTTTTAATGACCGACTTGAACTGGCTATAGGAACACCTATTTTTACTCGAAAAGACCAGCTAATGATCAGTGATATTGCTGAAATTCAACTTCAAAATGTGAATGAATGGCAGTATCCTCAAATCGAATTCCCCAAAACACAGGAATATTCAAGGCTTAGTGATCGAGTAAATTTAGTGAATGAATGGCTTAAGCAAATAAATGAAAATGGTGGTTATTTATTAAATAAGGTGAGCGTAACGACCTACGAGAAAATGATTTACACGATGCTTTGGAAGGAGTCCAATCAATTATTGACTTACTTAAAAGAAAAGCAATTGTTTCAAGCCATGAAACAATTAAATCGAGTAATTGGCTTGGGGCCTGGTTTGACTCCATCAGGTGATGATTTTTTAGTTGGTTTAGCGCTTATTTTTACCACCGAAAATTATCCGTATCATTCATTGAAACAGTGGCTAGTCAACAGTCGGAATGAGCTGAAGAAACGAACGAATGTTATTAGCTTTTCAACATTAGACTGGGCGATAAAAGGAGCTGCTCGTGAGCGAATCGGTTTATTCTTGGAGGAATTATTTTACGGAGAAAAAGAAGAGCTGCTGAAAGAAAAAATGATGGCAGTCTTAACAATAGGCTCAACTTCTGGCGGCGATATGCTGACAGGCATGTTGGCAGGGATTAAATTGACGTTGGATTTGCATTGAAACAAGGTAAGACTGGAAGAGCTAGCTATGCTTTTATATTGTCTAGCTTCACGAGCTAGCACCTCGGAAAAAAGATAAAAATGGAGAGAGACAAAGAGCATCTCAATCAATTTTTCCTATTTTTCAGTCGATGCTAAACGAGCTCGTTCAGCTTTTATATTATCTAGCTTCACGAGCTAGCACCTCGGAAAAAAGATAAAAATGGAGAGAGACAAAGAGCGTCTCAATCAATTTTTCCTATTTTTCAGTCGATGCTAAATGAGCTCGTTCAGCTTTTAAATTAGGAGGAACCCACTATGACAATCAGCATCAAAATTCAACCTAACACTTATATCGACTCTGTTTCACTGATGGCTTTATCAACCAAAGCCAATCAATTAGCAGGTGTTGATCAAGCAATCATTGCTATGGCAACAGAAATGAACAAGGAAGTCATGAAAAATGTTGGCTTATTCACGAATGAAATCGCCGAAGCGCAAACGAGTGATTTGATTATTGCGTTAGAGGCTAAAGAAAAGCAAGATTCAGCCGATTTGATCAAAAAAATCGAAACACTTATGACAGAGAAAAAAGAAAAAAGTACCAGTCAAACAGTAGAAAATTACACAACGATCGAAACAGCTAAAAAATCTATCCCAGAAGCGAATTTGGCAGTAATTTCTGTTAATGGTCAGTATGCCGCTCGTGAAGCTAGAAAATCGTTGAACAACGACTTACATGTCATGATGTTTAGTGATAACGTCAGCGTAGAAGAAGAAATTCAATTAAAAGCGTTGGCACATGAAAAAGGTTTGCTAATGATGGGACCTGATTGCGGCACAGCTATTATTAATAATATTGGATTATGTTTTGCTAACAAGGTCCGTAAAGGAAGTATCGGGATTGTAGGCGCTTCTGGAACGGGTAGTCAAGAAATCAGTGTTCGTATTCATGAATTCGGCGAAGGCGTTTCTCAATTGATTGGTACCGGCGGACGTGATCTAAGTGAGGCAGTTGGCGGACGAATGATGTTGGATGCTATTGATGCTTTAGAAGCAGATGAAAATACAAAAGTGATCGTCTTGATTTCTAAACCACCAGCAAAAGCTGTAGAAGAAAAAATTCTTGCTAGAGTAAGAAAAGCTGAGAAACCTGTTGTTATCTGGTTTATTGGTAGTGGAAGTCGTGAAAATGAAGAAGGCATTTACTTTGAGAAAATGTCTAAAGCTGCGGCTTTAAAAGCAGTAACACTTGCAGGGATCGATGAAAACAGCTTAGATGTTCATCCGTTGAACCTGCCGTTGATTGATGAAGTTCGCGAAAAATTGACTTCAGAGCAAAAATACATTCGCGGTTTATTTACTGGTGGAACGCTTTGTGATGAAGCGATGTTCACAGCAAAAGAAAGATTTTCTGATGTTTACAGTAATATTGCAACAGATCAAGAGCATCTTTTACATTTTGGTGATACGAGTAAAGCACACACATTTATAGATTTCGGTGCAGATGAATTTACCAATGGCAAACCTCATCCAATGATCGATCCATCTAATCGAATCGCCCGATTTAAAGAAGAAGCTGCAGATCCAACCGTTGGAGTGATTTTGATGGATTTTGTCCTCGGATATGGTGCGCATCCAGATCCAGTCGGCGTAATGGTGCCAGCAATGAAAGCCGCTAAGGAGCAAGCTTTAAAAGAAGGACGTCATCTAGAAATCATCGGGTATGTTTTAGGAACTGATTTAGATAAACAAAATATTGATGAACAAGTAGAAAAGTTGACCTCGATTGGTGCAACGTATGCTAGCAGCAGTCAAAATGCTGGTTTATTGGCAAGAGAATTTGTTGTGAAAGGAGCAGAACAATGAGCAAAATCAACGAGTTATTCAAAGAACAACCTGTAATTATCGACCTTGGGATCGAATCTTTTCAAGAAGAATTGATCGAGCAACAAGTAAAAGCAACTTATCTAAATTGGGCACCGCCAGGGCGAGGAAAAGCGAGTATCTTAGCTGCTTTAGAAAAAATAGAAACACCAGAAAATTTAGAAAAGATCCAAAAAGCTAATGAAGAAGCTGTCAACCGAATCATTTCTTCTCAAATCTCGTTGATCGGCTATGATCAGGCAATCAATGTTGTACCAGGAATGACTAAAAATACCATTTTACATGCAGGACCGCCGATTACTTGGGATAAGATGAATGGTCCAATGAAAGGAGCAGTTAAAGGGGCTTTAGTTTTTGAAGGCTTAGCGAAAGACTTGGATGATGCTGAAAATGTTGCAGCATCTGGGGAAATCATTTTCTCTCCGTGTCACGAACATCAATGTGTTGGTTCAATGGCAGGTGTGACCTCTGCATCAATGTATATGCATATCGTGGAAAATAAAACATATGGAAACTCGGCTTTCACGAATCTAAGTGAACAAATGTCAAAAATTTTACGAATGGGTGCTAACGATGAAAGTGTGATTGAACGCTTGATTTGGATGAGAGATGTTTTTGGTCCAATTTTAAGAGATGCAATGAAACTATGCCCAGAAGGAATTGATTTAAAACATATGCTGGCTCAAGCGCTGCATATGGGAGACGAATGTCATAACCGCAATAATGCTGGCACAACACTTTTGATCCAAGCATTGACGCCTTATATTATCCAAACGGATCATTCAATCGAAGAAATGAAAGAAGTGTTTGATTTTGTGGCTAGCAGTGACTATTTTTCAGGACCTACTTGGATGGCGATGTGTAAAGCTGCTCTTGATTCAGCAGTTGGTATTCCTTACAGCACAGTTGTTACAACAATGGCTAGAAACGGTACTGAATTTGGGATTCATATCAGTGGAATCAAAGGGAATCCTTGGTTCGTAGGCCCTTCTCAAAAAGTTATTGGGCCAATGTTTGCTGGCTACAAACCAGAAGATGCCGGACTTGATATCGGCGATAGTGCCATCACAGAAACTTATGGAATCGGTGGCTTTGCGATGGCAGCAGCTCCAGCAATCGTAGCTTTAGTTGGCGGAACGATTGAAGATGCATTACGTTTCTCTACAGAAATGCAAGGAATCACAACAGCAGAAAATCCCAATATCACGATCCCAACGCTAGATTTTATGGGTATTCCATCAGGGATCGACAGCTTAAAAGTTATCCAAACGAATACATTACCGATCATCAATACAGCCATTGCGCATAAAGAAGCAGGAATCGGGATGATTGGTGCTGGAATCACTCACCCGCCGATGGAAGCTTTTGAAAAAGCCATCATTGCCTTTAGCGAACAACTATAAAGGAATAGAAAGGAGTAAAACTATGGATGCTGTAAAAGAAAACCAACGATTAGTTCAGGCAGTAAAGCATAAACAAATTGAAAAAGTTACACATTTATTAAACGAAGGCAGTGATGTTTCGTTGACAGATGAAGCAGGTAGATCGCCGTTAATGCTGGCGGTACAGCAAAATAATTTGCCAATCGTCAAAGAATTGCTTACTTTTGGCGCAGACGTAAATCAACGAGACCATACATTGCTTACACCGTTCATTTGCGCTGCGGCTAATGGCTTTGACGAAATCGTTAAAGAGCTTCTTCGGTCAGGGCAAGCTGATTTAGCTTCAGTCAATCGCTTTGGAGGCACTGCGTTACTACCTTCCAGCGAAAAAGGTTATTTAAGAACCGTTCAGTTGTGTTTAGCTGCTGGTGTACCAGTCAATCACGTCAATCGTTTAAGCTGGTCTGCATTATTAGAAGCAACGATTTTAGGCAATGGCGGATTCTTATATCGAGATGTGATTCGTGAACTTGTTCAGCATCAAGCTGATGTTGAACAAGTAGATGATACTGGTGAAAATGCGCTAGATTACGCAAAAGAAACAGGGAATAAGGAACTGATCGCTATTTTAGAAAAACAAGAAGTAGAAGAAGTGGTTTTCCATGAGATACGGACTTATTTGCGTAAAGATGAATTACTTTTAGCACTTAAAGTATTAGAGGAACAAGATCAAACAGATTTAGCGGTTCTTTATTATCTAGGCTATACGTATCAACGACTAAAAGAGTACCAAAGGGCTATTGAGTACTACGAAAAAGGATTGCGCCTAGACAATGAATTTGCTTTTTATGTCGGAAATAGTTACCGTATGATGGGAGAAGTAGATAAAGCACTTCAAACATATGATCAAGCGATCAAAACAGATCAAAGTTTCTTTTACCGCTATCATAAATCAAATTTTTTAAGAGAACTTGGTCGACATGAAGAAGCGATTCAACTGATGGATCGTTTGATAAAAGATTACCCAAATAGAGTTGATTTCTATTTTCATAAAGCAAATAGTCTCCGTAGCTTGAATCGCCATCAAGAAGCGATCGAAGCAATGGAACAAGCAATAAAGATCAATCCAGAAAATCCATTATTTTCAGAACACCTTGAACAATCACTTCAATTAGTAAAAAACTAAAGAAATGTATTGGAGGAAAATACGATGGAATCAGTAGAAAAACAAATTATTGATACAGCACCGACATATTCCGCAGAACTTTTACCGAAAACAGGCGCAGACAAAAATTGGGGCATCTTTAACTATGTGACTTTATGGATGGGTGCAGTGCACAATATTCTTTCTTATATGACGGTGGCAGGCTTTTTCTTACTAGGATTAAATACGAAGCAAGTCTTGGCAGCTGTCATGTTATCTGCGGTGATTGTTTCGACGTTTTATGTCTTAAATGGCGTGGCATCTGCAAAGTATGGCTTGCCGTTTCCCATGTTGTTGCGTTCTGTTTTTGGAGTGAAAGGAGCAATTATTCCGTCCTTATGTCGAGGCTTGATTGCTGGTGTGGTTTTCTTTGGAACCCAAAGTGTGGTAAGTGCGCAATCTTTAGATGTTTTGTTTAGCCGGATTTTTCCTAGTTATATGAGTATTGGTGGTGGAATGACGATCTTAGGGATGCCTGCTCCTACGATGTTAAGTTATTTGATCGTTTGGTGTGTGACTGTTGCTTTGTTTTTAGGTGGAACAAAAGTGTTGGATAAATTTGGTAACTGGTCTTCACCAATCGTATATGTATTTATTATTGGCGCAGCGGTGTGGACGATTCAAATTGCTGGAGGATTTGGTCCGATTTTAGCTTATTCACCTGCAAATGCAACGAGTAGTCCAATTGTTTTTATCGCTTGTGTGAGTGCACTGGTGTCAAACTGGGCGGGACCAATCGTTAATATTGGCGACTTTACTCAAAAAGCAAAAACCCCCAAAGCTATGATCATTGGATTGCCATTAGGCTTTATTCTTTCTTATATCCTATTTGCTATTACATGTGTTGGGTTGATTGCAGGGACTCAAATTGCTTTTGGCGAACCGATTTTTAATATCGTCAATTCATTTGATAAAATTGATAATACCTTTGCTGTCTTTGTTTTGATACTAGCTTTGAATATGGGTGCTTTAGCCTTTGTAGTGTTCGGTAATTTATTCCCGGCAGGTTTGCAAATGTCTTCCTTGTTTCCAAAAGTGTTAGATGTGAAAAAAGCAGGCGTTTTGACGGCTATCATTGGTACGATGATTTTACCTTGGAAATTAGTAGAAAACGCCTCAACGTTATTTTACTTCTACAGTTTTATCGGCTCAATGTTTGGACCAATTGCTGGAATCATGTTAGCTAGCTTTTATATCGAACACAAACAAGTGATCAATTTGGACAATATTTATGTTGAAAATGGGGCGCTTGGCGAGTTTAAATCAGGCTACAACAAAAAAGCCATGATCACTTTAGCGACAAGCTTTGTGATCACTATGTCGGGTGCATTTTTACAATCCGTATCGTTGTTAAAAACAATCAATGACTTTGCTTTCTTTTCAGGTTTGATCTTTTCATTTGTTGTATATAGTGTTCTGAGTAAAGTAAGGAAGGGAGAAAAAGCATGAACTATATGAAAATGGCAGCAGATGCCACAGTTGCTGGAATGGAACAGAAATTTGGTAGACCATTTGGAGCAACCCTAGTTAGAAATGGTGAGGTGATTGTTTCTGTCAGTAATACAATGATGAGAGATACAGATCCCTCTGCTCATGCAGAAATGGTCGCGGTGAGAGAAGCGTGTAAAAAGTTAAATACGATGGATTTATCTGATTGCGAAATTTATGCGACGTGTGAACCTTGTCCGATGTGTGTAGGAGCTATTTTATGGGCAGGCATCAAAACGGTTTATTATTCAAATACCAGAGAAGATGCTGCGAAACACGGCTTTTCGGATATGCATTTACGGAGCTATTTAGATGGCTCAGATCAGTCTTCGTTAGCGATGATTCATACGGAGGGATGTCCAGAGTGTGATTCTTTGTGGCAAAAATTTGAGGAGATTAATTCGAACGACGTGTAGAAAGAAGTTTAGGCTACTTTTGTTATCTCTATTTATTTAAATTTTGTGTGATTGGGATATGACTCAAAGAGTTATCACTCAATCACTTTTTTCTTTGCAAATAAGATTTTACAAGGCTTTACTACAAAAAAATGAATCCAAATAACGTATTCTCTAGAATATCCGCTAGTAATCTGCTACAATGGTTGAGAAGAATTTTTTAAGAAGGATCTCTAGCCTAGAGGCACTACACTAACGTTTCGATCAGTTTTTTACGTCGAAACTTAAAGAAAGAGGAGAAAATAACATGATAGCAGTAAGCGATCTTAAAGCAGGTATGACTTTTGAACAAGACGGTAAATTAATCCGCGTAATGGATGCTAGCCACCACAAACCTGGTAAAGGAAATACCGTTATGCGTATGAAACTAAAAGACGTTCGTACAGGAGCTACAACAGATACAACAATGCGTCCTGATGATAAAGTGAAAAAAGCCTTCATCGAAAGCAAACCAGTTCAATATCTTTATAGCCAAGATGATACAGCCAACTTCATGGATTTAGAAACATATGAACAATATGAAATTCCAACTTCTGTGATTGAATATGAATTAAAGTATCTTCTAGAAAATATGGAAGTAAAAATCCAATTTTACGGATCAGAAGTAATTGGGATCACACTTCCAACAACAGTTGTCTTAAAAGTAAAAGAAACACAACCATCAATCAAAGGGGCAACTGTCTCAGGTTCTGGTAAACCAGCAATCATGGAAACAGGCTTAGTAGTCAATGTGCCTGATTTTATCGAAGCGGATGAATCATTAGAAATCAATACACAAGAAGGTACGTATCTAAAACGTGCATCAAAATAAGTTGAATGAAATAGCTGACAGGTGAGAAATCAATCTGTCAGTTTTTTATTGTACTTGTAGTGTAATAATCCTTTCGTAACTACTAAATTCAGTTGGCATGGTACAATAAGTTATATATTTTTATAAGTAGAAAGGGAGAGAAATATGGGTTTTCTAT
Organism: Candidatus Enterococcus ikei; assembly: GCF_017316105.1. Classification (NCBI taxonomy): domain Bacteria; kingdom Bacillati; phylum Bacillota; class Bacilli; order Lactobacillales; family Enterococcaceae; genus Enterococcus; species Candidatus Enterococcus ikei. The sequence continues at coordinate 34,841 of NZ_JAFLWD010000024.1, read as the reverse complement.
TAACATTGTGTCTGGTCTTATTATTCACAAAACTTGCTGGGCATTTTTGTAATCGAGTGGGGGTTCCTTCTGTCATTGGGGAATTGTTAGTCGGTATTTTGATTGGGCCAGCATTATTAGGCTGGATCAAACCAGATGATTTTATGCATTATTTTTCAGAAATCGGTGTTATTATTTTAATGTTTATTGCAGGTTTGGAAAGTGATTTGGAATTATTGAAAAAATATTGGCGGCCAGCCTTATCAGTCGCGCTTTTAGGGATTGTGTTTCCTGCGGCGATGGGGTTTGGCGTTGGAGAAATGTTTCAGTTTTCCGTTCAGAATTCGATTTTTCTAGGGGTTCTTTTTAGTGCAACATCTGTTAGTATTTCGGTTCAAGTGCTAAAAGACTTAAAAAAAATAGACAGCGAAGAAGGTGCGACGATCCTTGGTGCAGCAGTTGTCGATGATATAGTTGTGGTTTTGATCTTAGGGATCATGCTGAGCTTGATGAATCGCTCTACGCCAGGGGCTAGTTTGCCGATGTGGGAAGTTTTATTGTTGAAAGTCTTCTTCTTTGTTGTGATTTTTGCAGCGAGTAAGTGGCTTGTACCGTGGTTATTGAATTTAAGTAAAAAGTTGATTGCCATCGAAGCTGTTTCTGCTATTTCTTTAGTTATTTGTTTAGGCTTTGCTTATTTTGCAGAAATGTTGGATATGGGAGCGATCATTGGCGCATTTTTTGCAGGTGTTGCGATTGCTCAAACAGATTACCGTAAACAAGTTGATGAAAAATTAGAGACGATTGGCTATGCCGTATTTATTCCGATGTTTTTTGTTTCTATCGGGTTAAATATGACATTTGCTGGAATGTCTAAGCATTTTCTTTTTATTGTTATTCTCACACTCGTAGCTGTATTATCAAAATTAGTGGGCGGAGCATTGGGTGCTAGAGTTACTGGATTTAAAGGTGTTTCAACATTGATTATCGGTTCAGGAATGGTATCTAGAGGGGAAATGGCGCTGATTATTGCCCAAGTAGGATTGACCTCAAGTTTCCTTTCAGAAGAGTATTATTCTTCTGTGATCATTGTTATTATTGCTACGACGATCATTGCACCATTGTTGTTAAAAGCGACGATCATGAAACAAGAAAAGCAACTTAATTACTAGGATAAAAAACAGTTTCCACCAAAGCCGAATGAAACAGGCTTTGGTAGAAACTGTTTTATTTTAGTGGATAGAACCCATTAATTTTTTGATTGGATTCTTAGAAAGAATCAGTAATATACCAGCAATAACAGCTACGATTCCGACAATACCGAAATACGCTGATTCAGTTTGAGGTGTGTAAAAACGCGCGATTTGAGCATTGATAGCTTGTGAAGCGGCATCTGCCAATAGCCAAATTGCGACTGTTTGTGATTCAAAGGCTTTAGGTGCAAGTTTTGTTGTAATCGACAGACCAACAGGTGAAATGCACATTTCCCCTACAATCATAATGAAGAAACTAAAGAATAACCATAAAGGGCTAACTCTTGTATCAGTACCATAAAGTAAGCCTGGCAACATCAAAAGTACAAAAGACAGACCAGCAAAAACTAAACCTAATGAGAATTTAACAACTGTGGAAGGCTGTCTTTTTCCTAATCGTGTCCATAAAGTTACAAATATTGGTGTTAAAACAACGACAAAAATTGGATTTAACGATTGGAACCAACTAGGTGCAATTGAAAAACCAAACAATGTATCATTTGTCCGTTCATTAGCAAACAGTGCTAAAATAGAAGAACCTTGTTCTTCCAATGACCAAAAAACGATTCCAGCTAGAAATAATGGAATATAACCAAGTACTCGTGGTTTTTCTTCATCAGTTACGTTTTTAGAAGTCAGCATTTTAATAAAATAGTAGACGGGTAATAAAATCCCCAAAAGACTGACACAGTTGATAAAGAAAGCAATTGTTAAACGATTTAAAATAAATGCACCACCGAAAAGAACAACAGCTACAAGAACCGCTAGCAATAACGAGCGCGTAAATTTCTTGCGTTCTTTAGTATCCATGGGATTGGTAGGTTTTAAACCAATTCCTGCTAATGATTTTTTACCTTGTAAATAATACTGAATTAAGCCAAAAAACATACCGAAAGCTGCAACAGAGAACCCAACGTGATAATTATATGTTTGACCTAATGTTCCAACGACAAACGGTGCCAACAATGCGCCGATATTGATCCCCATATAAAAAATTGAGAAACCAGCATCACGACGTGTGTCTGTTTTTGAATAGAGATGACCAACCATGCCGGAGACATTTGGTTTTAACATCCCGGTACCTATCACAATCAAAAGAATGGAAAGAAAGAGTGCTGCAATGCCAAACGGTGTAGCCAGAACAATGTGGCCGACCATAATAAACACGCCGCCATAAAAAACAGTTTTCCTAGCACCTAACACTCGGTCAGAAATCCAACCGCCAATAATACTGGACATAAAAACCAATGAACCATAGATCGACATGATGGCTAAAGCTGTTTCTTTCGGTAAGCCTAAACCGCCATTTGATACTGTATCATAGATATAATAGAGTAAAATTGCCCGCATACCATAATAACTAAATCTTTCCCACATCTCAGTAAAGAAGAGTGTAGACAATCCTTTGGGCTGTCCCAAAAATGATTTGTCTAACTGCTGCTCGTCCATAAGTAATAACCTCAATTCTTTTTTAATATTCAGAAAATTTATTTAACCTAGCGTTTCTGAAAAAAATACATGGAATAATTGTAAACTGTTACTCTTGTAAAATACATAAAATTTAATGATTAGACTATAAGAAAAAATGGATATTTATTCATTTGTTTTTCATATTAAGAAATAAAATTCAAAGGATAAATGGTTTAATCCTTTAAGAGAGGGGAGATTTTTTTGACCGTAATAGCAAAAAGGCAACAAGAATGGGCAACATTAAAGTATTTGATTTTATCGAAATCCCAACAGGATTATCGCGCAATCAGAAAACTATTTGCAGATGATAGATGGAATGAAGAAAAAGAGCAGGCTTTTCGCTTTTATCTTCAGCATGCATTAGCTGCACCACTTAAAAAAGGAAATGTGTTGAACGCGTATCAGCATATCTGGGGATATTTTAAAACGAAAGCCACCGAAGCTGAACGGAAAAAATACAACGCATTGATTGCATCGTTTTCTGTAGAACAAGATGAATTGTTGCCTTTTTTAAAAGAATTAGCTATAAAATATCAAGAGCAATACTTGCTACATTCGAAAATCCTGTTTAATGAAGCGCAATACAAATAAAAAAACTGGAACATAACTCTATGAATTATGTCCCAGTTTTTTTGAAGTTAGTTGCTTTTATTTTGATTTACTTCAAATAATGATCGATCGTTTTTTGATAGTTGTGCCAATCATTTTTCCCTGAATTAAAATAAGTTGCTAGTAGGTAACCGATGTAAGGACCTGTTGTTAAACCAGAAGAACCTAATCCGCTAGCAACAATGACCGTGGGATCATTCGGTAAGCAGTTGAAAAATGGCGCAAAGTCTGATGTATAAGCGCGAGTTCCAACGCGATAAGCAGCAGGAAATTCTTCGAAAAATCTCGAGTTAGCCAGGAAGGGTACCGTTTTTTGCTGCAACATAGAAAAAGCCTCTTGCGTTGGAGCTAAATCAAAACCAGCATCATTTTCATGCGTGGCTCCTACTAAAATTTGACCGTTTTCAAAAGGAATCAAATCACTTTCACCATCCAACATCGCTACAGGCCAACTGCTACTCTTTTTGTAAGGTGTATCAAAAGCTAATAATTGACCTTTTTGTGGTCGAATATCAGTTTTATAGCCAAGTGGTTCTAATAAAGAGGGAAGACCAGGACCTGCACAGATTGCAACCATATCAAAATCTTCTGTTTCTATCGGTGTACTGACATGCCAATGATCTTGCACTTGACTTAGCTGGACAGAGCATGTTTTTAAGGTTATATTTTGAAGTATTGCCCGCTTTCTCAATGTTTTTAAGTAGCTAGCGCCGTCTAATTTTCCACCGCCAGTGATAAATAGTGCAGGCTGTGCATTTAATAAAGGCAGTTTTTCTTGTACCTGTTGTGCAGTTAATAACTGGATATCACCAATTTCAGGAGCTGCTTGTTTTCTTTCTAGGGCTAAATCCATTAAAGACTCAAGTTCACCATCTTTTCTAAGAATTAAGGTGCCAGTTTTTTGATAAACACTTTCTGACAGAGCAAAATCTTGGACTAGTTTTGGGTAAAACGCGGCACCATCTTTTGCTAATTGATACCATTTTTTATTTCGGCGTTTAGAAAGCCAAGGAGAGATAATCCCAGCGCTAGCTTTAGTCGCTTGTCCGACAGGATTATCATACAAGGTTACGTTATATTTTTTTAAATCGATATAGTTGGCTAAAGTCAGGCCAATGATCCCGCCACCGATGATTGCTAATTTTTTCATAAGTAACTCCTTTTTTATAAATCTGAATTAAGTAATTCATTTTTACATAAGTTTGTAGACGATGCAAGTGTTCTTGAATTACCCTCTAGCCTCTTTCTTTAAGTCAGCTACCGATTTTGCCACATCCTTCAATAAAACGGTATATTCATTTTCCTTGGGTTTGGCACCGGCATAAAGTGTCTGTTCATATACTTCTGTCAACTGGATAAAACGACCTTCAAAGTGCGGATGTTTTTGTTCAAAACGTTTCGCATAATGCGTTAATGGTTCATTTGCCTGACGATACAAAATTTGCTCTGCTTTGTGCAGAACGATCATGTAAGCCCCAGTGAATTGTTTAGGTTGAACTTTGCGATAAAGACTAAAATAAAGTAAGAAAAAGTACTTGTGCAAAAAGAAACCGCCGATAGCTGCTAAAAGGATCAATAAACCAAGCAAAATCCAATGTAAGTTTGAGCGCCAATTAGCGAAACCGGTTTTTTGTGAGGTTTTTTCAGATACTTTGTCTACGCTACTTGAAATTGTTGTCGTTGTTTTTGGTGCTTCTTTAGATGATGAAGACTCCGTGCTAGTTTCTGTATATTTACTATCAACTGTAGAGTTTTTAGTAACAGCACTTGGGCTTGCATTATTCGTAAAACTTGGTGTCGGTTCAAATGGCAGCCAACCATACCCTTCAAAATAAACTTCTGTCCAAGAATGAGCATCATTATTTCTAATGGTATATTCTGAATACTCGCCGTCTTTGTTACTGGTCATGGTTCCTGAACTAAAGCCTTTTGCCCAACGACTAGAAATGCCCAGTGAGCGAAGCATAATCGTCATTGCACTGGAAAAATTATCACAATATCCAACCTTGGATTCAAAAAGAAAATAATCAACATAATCTTCATTTTCCGGTGTAAAAGGTGTATCTACTTTTGAATAGCGGTAGCCGCCGCCTATTTTTAAATAGTGTTCAATGGCTTTGACTTTCCCATAAAGAGTATCTTGATTTTCAGTCAATGAAATAGCTAATTCTTGAATTTGTTTAGGCATCTTTGTTGGTATTTGTACGGTTTGAGTTTCTTTGGAAAGCTGATAAGGAACTTGTTCTAACGCATCTAGTGAGAATTCAGGTTCTTGCCAAGTAAGTTGTACGGTTTTAGGCTTAGTTAAAAGATTGATGCGCTGTTTCTCTTTGAATTGTTCTGTTTGACCTATGTTATCCAAAGATGCTGAAATATTTCCATAAGGATAAGGCAAATAGTCTATAGGGTTGTTAAATGACAAGGTAATCGTCATTTCTGGTCCAAATGCACCTTGGTATTCTGGCTTTTCCAACACGCTTAAAGGATTTACAGTATCTGAAATAGCGGATTCTGAGGTATCGTTCCATCCTTTTCCAGTATAATTATATTTAGTTTCAACGCGCCAATAATGTTCTTTTTTCTGCTTAGCGGTGAAAACGACGGTTTGATCGTCATTTAGCGGACCGCCTAGCTGAGTGTCATTATTACTAAAACCAGAGCTGGAAATGCCCTCGGAACCATATTGAGCGATGTGCTGATAAACACCTTGCTGGCTCATATATGTGCGAACTGCAGCAGTCTGGGTAAAAATAACATTTTTAGTTTGAGGGAATACAAGTAAAAAAATATAGGCGCTTCCTGCAATTAAAAACAAAATAAATCCACTTAAAAGAATCAAAGCTCTTTTTTCTTTTCCAATGCCTATTATTTTAGAACGCTTAAATCGATAAAAAAGGACGGCAGCGCTAGTGATTATCATTACCTCAATGCCAAAATTTAGTTGGTTAAAGACAGCCAACATAAACAGGTAGCTAATGAGCAATAAATAGCCGAGTGTCCAGCGTTCATACTGAATAAACAAAACAGACAAAAGAATCAATAAAAATAAAATAATAGACAAAGCAATGACGTCAGGTAAATAATTAACTTCTCCCGTAAGCATTTTGCCATAGATTTGAAGATTCTTTTGAAGAAAAGTTCCCAGCCAAGTAAAGCCGAAAGATTGGTGTAAAGGAAAATAGCAATACAAAGTAAACAGATAGCTCAATAGATAAAGAGGAAACCGTATCAGATTACGCTTAATAATTAGTGTAATAAAGCAAATCAGTGCCAGTATTCCAATAAAAAAAGAGGAATTAATTTGCTTTAAATGATAAACGTTTAAAAAAGGTAAACTTGCCGCTGCCAACATAACAAAACTAAGAATAGCAAAAGGCCATTTTTGTTTGATTCTAGTCTTCAAAAGGCTGACCTCCTTTATCGATGAAGAAAACTTGATCTTTCCAATACAAACAAAGATCCGCTCCTTCAAAGGTGACTAAATAGAGATCATTGTTTCGATTTAATACATAAAGTTGTTCATCTAGCCAGTTTGTTTTTGTTGGACTGAAAACAACTAGTTTTTTATTAGAAACAGTCGGTAAACTCATTTCTTCAAGTAAAGGATCGATTGCTGCTAATACGTGATCTTTTGGTGTAGAATTAGGAAAATCAGCCATGATCGTTTGTTGAAAGGAAAGCTTATTTTCAACTACCTGAATAAACGAATAGTAAACAGAAAGCAGCTGTTCAAAGTTCTCATGAGATAATCCATAAAATAAAAAATGAGTCCCAGTCTCGGTTTCCTGTTCATATTCTTTAACGATCAATTCATTTCTTTTTCCAGATTGTTTCCAATCAATCGAATGAAAGGAATCACCAATTTGGTAGTCACGAAAATTTCTAATCGAAAAAGAGGGACAACCAAAATCTTTAGAAAAGGTAGGTTGAGCAACTAACAATTGTTGGTATAACCGCTCTGCCAAATCCAGCTGTAAAATGGGCATAACCACAAAAGGACCAGCTAAATTCAATATGGATCTTTTAGAGAAAAGACCAAATAAATCAGAACAAATGAAAACAAGAGGTAGCTGTTGAAAAACGCCTCTTTGCGTTGGCTGCCAGTCCAACGTCAGTTCTTTTTTTCGCCCAGAATATAAGGTTAAAAACTGTTTTTTAGCTTGCGTAGTATCCTTGATCCAAAGCGTTAGTATAGGTAGTCGAAGCAGTGTTGGCCGATAACGAAAGAGAACTACTTTGATTTGATTCGGCTGATTGACTGCGTAAAACTTACTCTCAGTTGATTGAACCTGAATTTTTTTTAATGATAGAAATAAAGTAAAAAGGTCACATAATAATAAAAACGTTAAAAAGAATAACAGTAGCCAGCCGGTGGAATTATTAAAAATTATCGCATAAAGAAAAACAGCAATATAAAAACAAAAAATGCCGATTGTTCTTATAAAAATAGTGATCATATTTTGTTTCATCGTTATTTCCTAACAGGAACAGGGACATGTCCAAGTATTTGGTCAAAAATCTCCTGTAACTGCTCTCTAGAAGCTGTTTGTCCGTTTTTCAATAATAAGCGATGACCAAAGGTGGCTGGTAAAATGTGTTGAAGATCGCTTGGCGTAACATAAGAACGTCCTTCAGTTAAAGCAAATGCTTTGGCTGCCCTTACAAAAGAAATCGACCCACGAGGACTGATTCCAAGGGCGATATGTTTATGAGTACGAGTAGCCTGAACTAATTGAAGGGCATATCTGGCGACGTTTGGATCAATGTAAATTTCTTCCACTAATCTTTTTAAGTGACTAATTTCAGCAGTATCAAGAATTTGCTGTACATGATTTAACTCGGCGCCCGATTGATTCAAGATTAAATCAAGTTCATCCGTAAATTCAGGATAACCAATATGAAGCTTAAATAAAAAACGATCTAACTGAGCTTCAGGTAAAGGATAAGTTCCTTCATAGTCTAATGGATTTTGAGTAGCTAACACGAAGAAATGATCATCTAGTGGATACGTGTAATTATCAATGGTTATATGTTTTTCAGACATTGCTTCCAATAAAGCAGCCTGAGTTCTTGGTGTCGTACGATTGATCTCATCGGCTAGTAAAACTGTTGTAAAGACAGGACCTTTATGAAATTCAAATGTTTGAGAAGAATTATTATAAACAGAAACTCCTAAAATATCGCTAGGCAGTAAATCTGGCGTGAACTGAACCCTATTGTAGTTACCGTGAGTTGCTTTGGCTAATATTTTAACCATCATGGTTTTCCCAACACCAGGAACATCTTCAAATAAAACATGTCCGCCCGATAAGAAAGCGGTAACAGTCAATTGAAGCACATCCCGTTTTCCCAGAATAACTTTTTCCATTTCATCAATCAATAAGGTGATTTTGTTATGTGCTGATTCAAGCATAAGTAATTATTGCCTCCTTAGTTTAAACGTGTAAGTGAAATAAGAGAAGATAAACGTGTAGTCAGTTTATGCAACTCTAATTGAAAATAAAGTGTGTTCTTTTATTGTATAGATAACACTAGTTCAGTTCAAGGTGTTATAAGAATTTCTTAAAGGAGCAGTTGAAAATTTTGGTGAAATGTAAAACCATAAGTGGTTTTGTTGTAGCTAAAGCAAAACAAGCATAGAAAATTATATCGCCATAAAGCAGATAAATATCAATCGTAACAGATTGGGTTCATACTAATTAGTATGAACCCAAAAGGAGGACAACTGATGGATACGAATGAACAAATGAATGCTGTCGGTTTTTATGAAGGACTGCCAATTGGAAATGAAGCAAGCTTTATCAATGAACGCCAACCGATTCCAAGCTCGAACGAGCGCGATATTCTTGTAAAGGTAAAAGCCGTTTCTGTCAATCCTATAGATACTAAATTAAGGCAAACAGCAAAGCACCAAAGTCAGTTACATGTACTTGGTTTTGATGGCGTAGGAGAGGTTGTTTCTGTCGGTAAAAATGTTGAGAAATTTACTATTGGCGATCGTGTGTTTTATGCAGGTACAACCAAGCGAGCGGGCAGCAATCAAGAGTATCAATTAGTAGATGAACGAATCGCAGCTTTGGCACCTAAAAATCTAAGCAAGGAAGAAGCTGCTGCCTTGCCATTAACTTCGTTGACATCCTATGAGTTATTATTTGATAAATTTGGTCTAATTCCAAAAGAAAATGCCAATCAGGACAAGTCGATTTTAGTAATCAATGGAGCTGGCGGTGTGGGATCGATTTTAACTCAGCTTGCTCATTGGGCTGGATTAACTGTTTATGCTACAGCAAGTCCTGCAAATTTTGACTGGCTAAAAGAAAATGGAGTAGTTCATCCTGTTGATTATCATGAAAATATCAAGGATAGTTTAGAAAATTTGGGAGTTACTTCTGTCGATTATGCTGCCGTATTATTTAATATCAGTTTTTATTTTGAGAGGGTAGCGGAATTGATTCGCCCGTTCGGGCATATCGGCACAATCGTTGGTTTAGATACCGCATTAGATATTAGCTTATTAAAAAATAAGTCAGTCAGCTTTGATTGGGAGTATATGTTTGCCAAAACTGATTTTAATTATCAAATCGAAACACAAGGTGAAATACTAGCTTTAATCGCCAAGTTGGCTGATGAAAAGAAACTAAAGACGACACTAAAAAGAACGTACGCAACAGGTATCAATGCTGAAAATATTAAAAAAGCAACAGCCGACGTTGAAACAGGTCATATGAATGGGAAAGTTGTGATCAGTGGTCCGTTTAATGGAGGAAGTTTATAGAAATCTGTTGATTTTTTTGAGAAATAAAAAAGAGAGCATGAAATTAACTGTGTTTTAGTTAATTTCATGCTCAAAATCAGTTTCTTTAGATTTAATCTGTGGATAGTTTATTTTGTTTGTCTTACTTTTTTTAAAACATACTGATAATTAACAAATCCGATGAAGACCAGACCGAGTATCAACCAAGTGTGATTTGAACGTTCGCCTGTCGCTGGAAATTTCTTTTCAGTTGAGGCAGTAGCACTTGTTTTTGATAATGGTTTGTCATTTGTGGAAGGACTTTTAATCGCTGAATCGTTTGCTGCTGGCTTGTTTGGCGTTGTGTCATTGGTTTTAGAAGAATCAGTAGTGGGTTCTGTCTTTGTTTCATCTTTAGCGTAAATGTATGTCACTTCTTGATCTTCTTCAGTAAATAGACCAGTTGTCGCGCCTTTGACATCTTTCAATGTGAAGCCATTTATTGCTACTTTTTCAGTTTTAAAAGGATCACCAATAGTTCCAGTCTGTACAAATTCATCTTGAATTGTTTCATTATTGATATCTACATAATAAACAGTCACTTTACCCATTTTTTCAATGATTGGCGCTGAGATTTTTTTGTAAATAAAGGTAATAGATTGTTCTTGATCGGTGAATGTACCGAATGTGTCTCCCTTTGTTTCGATTAACTCATAATATGGAATTTCCTGTACAGGAATATCAAACGATTGTCCAACTAAACCTGAACGTGTTTCACTAGGCAGTAATAATTTTCCATCAGTATCCTGATAATGTATCGTTACAGGTTTCCCATCATCAAGAACGTTAAATTGGTGCAAATACGTTCCCCCTGATATCGCATAAAAAGCGAAGCCTGGTGGTTGAGCATAAGAGCCTGCTAGATTGTTTAAACGAGCATTGTACTCAATGGTAGAAAGATTCGCAAATTCATCTTCTGTTACGCCAGAAATCGTGATACCTTCATCAGTAATCTGTAAACGATTGGCAGGTAATTGCATACCATTAAAATCTAGATACGTATTGCTGGCTGAATTAGACGTTGTGAATGGCGGAACATAACCATCAAAGTTTGTCATTCTGTTAGGCATCATTGAAAATGGTAGGAATAAAGTTTCTTGATCAAAATCATAGGCTAAAGAAGAACGTCCAATTGTTGTTGGTAGATCATTACGACCTGTATTTTGTCCAAAGGCTGCTAAATCGTTAAGCGCAGGAAACTCATTAATTACTGTAAAATCAGTGATACCACAAAACTGAACAGAAAGTGACTTTAGATTAGGAAGTGCTTTAAATGGTGCAATAGTCGTAATGTTCATATTTGAATCCATGTAAATACGTGTTAATGACGTTAACTGAGCAATTTTAGGCAAAATATCATCATCGATACTTGTAGAACCTAAACCAAGATTTGTAAGTCCAGAATTGTTGCTTAAATCAGGAAAGTTAGCGCTAGTTAAACTTTTCGTTTGTAGCGTGACAAAGGTTAAAGAAGATAGCTGTTCTAACGGGCTAAAATCAGTTATATTATTCGTTGTATTCATATAAATAGAACTTAAATTTGTTGCATGTTCTATTCCGGAAAGACTGCTGATTTGAGCTGAATTAAGAGAAAGATTGGTTAGACGGTCCATATCTGCTTGGGTCAATTCACTGCCAGCAGGTAAACCTAGAGTCGATAAAATCGCTTGTTTTAAAATTGGATCAGCAATAGTGATGACATCAGCTCTAGGAATAGCCAAAGTAGCGGCTGTCTCCTCAGTAGTTGTAGAATCTGCCGTTGAAATTGTCGTATCGTTCTCAACTGTAGTCGTTGATACAGTTGGTTCTTCAAAAGTAGAACTTTCCAATGGTGTAGAAGATTCAGGCGTTGATTCTGTCGTTGCTGTGTTTTCTTGTGTTTGAGATACATCAGTTTGCTTGTCAGCAGGTGTAAGGTCTTCAGCGAAAACAAAAGATGGTGTTAGAAAGATCGGAGCTAATAAAGCGAGAATCATAATTGTCGGGATCGTCTTTTTCTTATGTACTGGTGTTCTGTACCTGTTTTTCATATGTTTTTCCTCCATAGTTCATAATAAAGTGTGTAATTTATGATAAAAGAATATTATCACAAATCATTTTATCATAAAAATGTGAATAAAATGCACAAATTATTTAAAAAAGTAAATATTTTTGTTATAAAACTCTTTTTATGCTTGTACTTACGCCCTTTTTGTAGTTCGTGATAATTAAATTAAAATTAGATTTTTTTTATTTATGAAAAAAATGCTGAATTGAGTACTAGATTAAAAAGATGACAAGATTTCGCCAGGTAGCTTATAATATAGTGAACTGATATTGAAAAGTACAAGGTACAGTGGTTCCATTCAGTTTTTAGAATAAGGGGTACATAAAATGACATTAAAACAAAAAATTATAGCGGAAAGTAAACGTCTAGGAATCGATAAAATCGGTTTTGCTTCAGCTGAACCGTTTTATGAATTAGAGGATTCATTAATAGAACAAAAAGAACGTGGCTTTAATTCGGGCTTTGAGCATCAAGTGATCGAGGAACGAATCTATTTGGAAAAAACATTTGAAAATCCCAAAACAATTATTTCCATTGCCTTGGCTTACCCGACCAAAATCGAAGGGAAAGTGCCTCGAGATGAAAAAAGAGGTATGTTTGCCAGAGCGTCATGGGGGATCGATTACCACGATGTTTTACGGGATCGTTTGACAAAATTGATTGATTTTATTCAAACACAGGCTCAAACGTTAGAAGAGTCTGAATCTTGGCGTTTTGCACCACAAGTTGATACTGGAGAATTAGTAGATGTAGCCGTTGCACAGCGTGCCGGGTTGGGATTTATTGGGAGAAATGGCTTGTTGATCACAGAAGAATTTGGCTCTTTTGTTTATTTGGGAGAGATTGTAACCAATATTGATTTTGAAGTAGATAAACCTGTCCCGTTTGGCTGTGGCGACTGTACTCGATGTGTGACGGCATGTCCTACACAAGCATTATTAGGTAATGGTAGTATGAATGCTAAAAAATGCTTATCTTACCAAACGCAAACAAAAGGAATGATGCCGGAAGAATATCGCAAAAAAATGCACAATGTGATTTATGGTTGTGATATTTGTCAGTTGGTTTGTCCATATAATAGAGGGAAAGATTTTCATTTTCATAAAGAAATGGAACCAGAAGTCGATACTGTATACCCAAAATTGAAACCAATGCTGAGTATTTCAAATAAAGAGTTCAAAGAGCAATTTGGGCATCTTTCAGGTTCTTGGCGTGGGAAAAAGCCGCTACAAAGAAATGCTTTGATTGCCTTAGCGAACTTAGGCGATCGTAGCGCCTTACCAGAAATTTTAACGTGTGCAAAAGAAGATGTTCGACCTGTAATCAGAGGAACAGCTGCTTGGGCGATCGGTAAATTAGGAAATAAGGAAGCGGAAAAATGGATCGATGTTTTAACTGAATTACTAGAGGTAGAGCCAGAACCAGAAGTGCTTGTGGAGATACAAAATGCAATCACGCAACTGGAAAAATAATAGAGAAAAAGCACTGAAAAGAACATCTCTTCAGTGCTTTTTGATATTAAAATTAAGCTTTTGCAGCTTCTTTTGGTTCGCGGCCTAAAATAGCTTGTAAGACTGTTAAGACACCATATGAAGCCAAAATTGTGTAAATTAAGCTAGAATATGTTGAAATATCAAAATCCCACGTTTTGTAAATAACTAAAACAATTGCTAAAACAATAGCTGCAAGAACGTTTAAGAATGCAAATGCCCATAGATTTCCGTTTTCTTTGCGTGAAAGGTAATAAATCGAAAACCATAAGCTTAATACGCCCCAAGCGATACAGACTAAAATTGCTGCCCAATAAATAATAAATGCTACCACGAAGTTTCACCTCACTTTTATACATTAAGTATTCTATCACGTTCTCTTTTGTTTGTCATGAAAAGACAGTGAAAATCCCGACATTCTTAAAAGCTTCTCACTTGCCCTTAACACCTGGATTTTCATAGTAGTAAGTTATCAAGTAAAACAGTTCTTTTTTCAATTTATGCGATTATTTTTTCTATCTGACTCGCATTTAAGCTATAATAAAACTATTAGGAGATGAAGTTATGCAAATGATCGATGGACAAAAAGCGGTAACTCTGATCAAACAAGAAGAAAAAATAGTTTTTTTAACTGGTGCAGGCGTTTCAACCGCATCTGGGGTACCTGATTACCGTTCTTTATCTGGAATTTATCAAGGGATCGAGCGTCCTGAATATTTATTAAGTCAGACCTGTTTGCTTGAAGAGCCGAAAAAATTTTATTCATTTGTGCAGACCTTGTATCATCCTAATGCCCAACCTAATAGTATCCACTTAAAAATGGCGGAATTAGAAAAAACAAAAGATACCTGGGTTATTTCTCAAAATATAGATGGTCTTCATGCGGCAGCTGGAACACAACATTTAGTGAATTTTCACGGAGATTTATACGATTGCTACTGCAGAAAATGTGGGCAAAAGGTTTCCGCAAAAACGTATGCATTGTCTGATCGACATGAACAATGCGGCGGCCAAATTCGGCCTAATATCGTATTATATGAAGAAGGCTTAGATGAACAAGCGATTACTACAGCAATAAAGGTGATTGAAGCTGCAACATTGATCGTCATAGTTGGAACCAGTTTTCAAGTACATCCTTTTTGTGACTTGATTCATTATGCAGCAGATTCCGCAAAGATTTTAGTGATCAATCAAACGCCGGTTCCATTAAATAGAAATGCTTATTTTTTAAAAGCAGATGCAACGAAGGTCTTTAAAAATATCACGACAGAGGAGCTTTAATATGGAAGAAATAAAATCAGAACGACAAAAAATGATTGACGGGGAACTTTATTTTGCAGCAGATCCAGAATTAGCAACGGCTCGGAAATTTGCTAGAGAACAAATGAAATTGATCAATAAAGAAGAAGATAGCTTAATTCGTCGACAGTTAGTTGAAGAGACCTTTGGCACAACTGGTACAGGAAGCTACATTGAACCTTCGATCAGTTTTGATTATGGTTTTAATATTCATGTAGGGAAAAATTTTTATGCCAACTTTAACAGTATTTTCTTGGATATTTGTCCGATCACAATTGGTGATAATTGCATGTTTGGACCAAATGCACAACTATATACAGCAACGCATCCCTTACATCCAGTGAAACGAAATAGCGGATTAGAATATGGCAAACCAATCACTTTGGGAAATAACGTGTGGCTTGGTGGCGGTGTTGTGATTACGCCTGGTGTGACGCTAGGTGATAATGTTGTTGTTGCAGCAGGAGCTGTAGTAACAAAATCATTTCCAGATAATTGCGTGATCGGTGGAAACCCTGCGAAAGTCATTAAAGAAATCGAATTAGATGAAAAACGTTCACCTCTAACGATTCAACGGGAAAAAATCAATGCATTAGATAAACAAATCGTTGCTTTATTAGAGGAACGGATGAATGTCGTTGAAGCAATTGCTTCTATTAAAAAGACATCTGAAACACCTATTTTAGATAGTTCAAGAGAACAAGAAGTCTTAACGAAAATCGAGACATACGTCAAAAATGATGCATATAAAGAAACGATCAAAGAGACGTATCAAGGAATTATGGATGCGTCAAAACAGTTTCAACAAAAGCACATGGATTAAGAGTTCAGGAGGGAATTGAATGGATGGCGTAAAAAGACGGGAAACGATTTTACTTGAATTAGAAGCAACAAAAAAACCAATCAGTGCCAGTCGTTTTGCAAAAGAGTTCAAGGTCAGCCGCCAAATTGTTGTTGGAGATGTTGCGCTGTTAAGAGCAGCAGGTTATGAAATAATCGCAACGGCCAGAGGCTATTTGCTTGAATCAGAAAAAGACAAACAAGGAATCATTCGAAAAATTGCTTGTCAGCACACACCAGATCAAACAGAAGCTGAATTATTGACGATCGTGTCGTTAGGTGGAGAAATAATTGATGTTGTAGTAGAACATCCAATTTATGGCGAATTGACAGGCGGCTTGCATATCCGCACAGAAAAAGACGTAAAAGAATTTGTAAAAGCGTATGAAAAAAGCCGCGCTTCGTTATTATCTGAGTTGACAAGCGGTATTCATTTACACACGATTCGGTGTGAAAATGAAGAGATACTCAAGAAAATAAAAATAGAGTTAGCACAAAAAAAACTTTTATATCAAGAGTAAAATCAAAGGTGATATTAACAAAAATCAGAATAAACAGTGTGAGAAAGTCAGGCCTTTCGGCAATTTCCTAATGACCTTTGTTGATCATACTTTTTTGAATACGGAGTAATTTAAAGAAATTTTTTAAAATTAACGATGTTGAATGAGATGGAGCAGGGAATGTCAGTTTTTCTGGCCAAAGATGTTTTCCATAAAAAATCTTTTCACTAAGTATTGAAGGTTCGGTGAAATCGGTAACCACCAAGTCTACGTTTGACAGTTCATCTGGGTATTGATTGTCTTGGTTATCACGTTTGCTCCTTCTTCAAATGTTGTTTATGCAGATGAAGCAAATAAAGCAATATCAGGAGCTGGAATTAAATTTATTGATCGAAGACCGCCTAAAAATACTGACTCTAGTTCTAACTCGATGATTGAGGAACAAAGAAGCCCAGCAGATAAAGCCCGAAAAGCTCTTCCTATGACCAACAAAAAAACAGAATCTACTTAGTAGTCATTGGAGTCATTATCATTGGATTCGTAGTTGTTTTTATACAGCGTGAAAAAGCAAGGAGAAAAAGCTGACTGTTTCGCTGTTTTTAAATAATTGGGAAACTCCATTGGTCTAAAGAAGGCGAATAATTAATTTTTCCTAAGCCACCTTGTTTAATCGATTCATAGTAAATAGTGAAAATTTACATTATAAATGAACGTAAAAGAAAAGGATAAAGTCATCGATCGATGACTCTATCCTTTTTTAGTAGTGTCTATTAATCATTTTCAGCTTCAAATTTTTCAAAAGCCGATTTAATTACTTCTTTTAACGCATTGGCAGAAGCATTCATACGATCTTTTTCTGAATCAGTCAACGGAATTTCAATGACTTGTTTGATACCCTGACGATTGATTACAGCTGGTGCACCGATAAAGATATCATTTTGTCCGTACTCCCCATCTAAATAAACAGATAGTGGGAAAACAGAATCTTCATCATCTAAAATCGCTTTAGTGATTCGAGCCAGGGCAGCTGCGATTCCGTAGAATGTTGCCCCTTTTTTCTCAATGATCGAATAAGCCGCATCTCTTACATTGAAGAATAGATTAACCATCGCTTCTTCATCTACATCTGGATTATTTTTGACCCATTCATAAATTTGTAGCCCAGCAACATTCGCATGAGACCAAACAGGAAATTCTGTATCACCGTGTTCGCCTAAGATGTAGGCGTGAACGTTACGAGCATCCACATCAACTAATTCAGCGATTGCTTGACGGAAACGAGCAGAATCTAATGACGTTCCAGAACCGATAACGCGTTCCTTTGGAAATCCTGAGAATTTCCATGTAGAATAGGTTAAAATATCAACTGGATTAGCAGCGACTAAGAAAATTCCGTTAAAACCAGAATCTACAACTGCATCAACGATTTGTTTATTGATTTTCAAGTTTTTATGAACCAAATCGATTCTTGTTTCACCAGGTTTTTGTGCGGCACCTGCTGTTAAAACAACAAGATCAGCATCATGACAATCGTCATAAGTGGCTGCATAAATCTTTTTAGGAGAAGTAAAAGCCAGCGCATGTGATAAATCAGCGGCATCTCCTTCGGTTTTCTTTGTATCTATATCAATAATACCAACTTCTTGAGCAATATTTTGAGTGACTAAGGCAAAAGCATAACTAGATCCGACAGCGCCATCTCCCACTAAAATTACTTTTTGGTGATCTTTATTCCCAACTGCTGCAGTCATGTGTATCATTCCTTTCAGGTGATTGTTTTATCACAATGATAATACCACCGTTTATGAGGTTTGTCACTATTTTTGTTTATTAAATTAATACAGTTTTTGAAGCTGTTTCACAAGAGGGAACTTTCATGTGCGGCAGTTCACTATTTGTGAGTTTGCTGATTTTTTTCTCTTTAAACAATTAAAAGAAGCTTATGGCTTTTTTAAGAATTTAAATGAGCCGGCAGTTACTTGTTTTATGGTATAATTAGAAAAAACTGGGCAGAGGATTTTCCTGCTCGGGTATTTTGTGGTGGAAAATGGAATAGCTAAATTAAGGGGAAATATAGATGAAAATGATTGTCGGATTAGGTAATCCAGGAAGTAAATATCAAGAAACAAAACATAATATCGGTTTTATTACTGTAGATGAAATCGCTCACCGATACAATGCAACATTTAATAGAAGTCAGTTTGAAGCAGATATTGCTGAATTTTTCATTGGAACTGAAAAAATCATGTTAGTTAAACCGCTCACATTTATGAATGAGTCAGGTCGTTCTGTAGGACCTTTGATGACTTATTATGGTGTAGAAGATGAAGAACTGATCGTGATTTATGATGACTTAGATTTAGAAACTGGCAAGATTCGTTTGCGAGAAAAAGGCGGAGCAGGAGGACATAATGGAATGAAGAGCTTAATTGCGCATCTAGGTACAAATGTCTTCCCAAGAATCAAAATCGGTATCGGTCGTCCAATTGGTAGTAATACAGTTGTTCACCATGTATTGACTGGCTTTCCTAAAGAAAAGCACGAAGAGATTTTACTTGCAGTAAAAAGTGCAGCAGATGCAGCGATTTATGCCTGTGAAGGTCATACGTTTGTTGATACAATGAATCAATTTAATGGGAAATAAATAAGATTTAAGGATCGTTTAGCTTTGTGGGCTAGCTTTACAGGCTAGTCTTTCGGAAAAAAGATAAAATATGAATGTGGCGAAGAACGCCACCCCCATATTTTCCTATTTTTCATTCAAGACTGAACGAGCCTGTTCAGCTTTTGCTTTGAAACACAGTGAATAAAATGAACTGATGTTGAAAAGTACAAGGTGTAGTGAAACGGAACGTTGTTACCATACGTTATCTAGTTTTGCGGGCTAGCCCCTCGGAAAAAAGATAAATTATAAATGAGGTAAAAAGCACTTCAGTTATAATTTCCTATTTTTCAGCCGGAGCTGAACGAGCCCGCTACGCTTTTAATGCTATCTAGCTTCACAGGCTAGTCTTTCGGAAAAAAGATAAAATATGAATGTGGCAAAGAACACCACCCCCATATTTTCCTATTTTTCATTCAAGACTGAACGAGCCTGTTCAGCTTTTAAATTTTAGGAGGAGTCTAACGTGAACATCATTGAACAAATTGGTGCAAGTGAACTAGCTCGTGATTGGCGTGAGCAATTAACAGGAAATACCCGCCAGCTGATCACAGGCTTAGCCGGCTCAGCCAAAACACTAGTTATGACCAGTGGATTTAAACAAAAAAATAAGAAAATCGTTGTTGCTGTTCCTAATCTTTATTATGGAAACCAACTAGTTGAAGATTTTCGGAATGTTTTATCAGATGAAGAAGTATATTTATTCCCTGTAGATGAAGTGCTTTCAGCAGAAATGGCTTTTTCTTCACCAGAAGCAAGAGCAGAAAGAGTAGCAGCGCTTAATTTTCTTTTAACTGATCAAGCGGGAATTGTCGTTGTTCCAGTGGCAGGGTTAAGAAAATATTTACCAAGTAAACAGACTTGGGCAAATGCGCAATTGCATTGGGAAATTGGTGGAGAAATCGAATTAGATGACTTAGCACAACAACTAGTATTGATGGGCTATGAACGTCAATCTTTAGTAGGTAAGCCTGGTGATTTCAGTATTCGAGGCAGTATCGTCGATGTCTATCCGTTGAATTCCGAATATCCAGTTCGAGCAGAATTATTTGATATTGAGATCGATTCTTTACGTTACTTCGAAGCAGATACTCAACGGTCGGTTAATAACATTGAATCTGTGACTCTTTCACCAATGAGCGATCTCGTTTTCTCTAAAGAAGATTTAGCGCATGGGGAAAAACAATTAAACAAAGAGCTGGAAAAAAGAATAGCGATTGCTAAAGAGGATACTGAAAAAGAGTTCCTTCAAGATTATTTTGGGCAATTAGCAACTTCTTGGGTACAAGGGATTCCAACCGACACCGCGCATTACTATACAGATCTTTTATATGAAACAAAAACGACTTTACTGGATTATCTATCAGAAGATAGTCTTGTTTTTGTAGACGATTATGCACGGATTTTAGAAGCTGAGCGTGAAATCGTTCGTGAGGAAAATGAATGGCATGTTCTAAAATTAGAAGAAATGCGTGTTTTCCCAGAGCAGACATTCGGCTTAGAATTCCATGAACAAGTGCGAAAAATGACGTTTGCAACTACGTTCTTTTCACTATTCCAAAAAGGAATGGGAAATCTGCGGTTTCAGGCGATTCACAATTTTCAATATCGTTCTATGCAACAGTTCTTTGGTCAAATGCCTCTATTAAAAACGGAAATGGATCGCTGGCAAAAACAAGATCAGACAGTTGTGGTTTTTGTACCAACGAAAGAACGCAGTCAAAAAGTAGAAGAATTGTTTCGGGATTTTGATATTTCTAGTGTGACCGCTTCATCCGATAAATTAATAGCAGGAAAAATTCAAATTGTTGAAGGTTCTTTGCAGTCAGGGTTTGAATTACCAGTTGAAAAAATTGTTGCGATCACTGAAAAAGAAATTTTTCATACGACAACGAAAAAAAGAGCAAGACGCCAAACAGTTTCTAATGCGGAACGTTTGAAAAGCTATAGTGATCTCAAAACAGGTGACTATGTGGTTCATGCCAATCATGGGATTGGTAAATATATCGGCATGCAGACATTAGAAGTTGACGGTGTTCACCAAGATTACATCACGATTTTATACCAAAACGATGACAAGCTATTTATTCCAGTTACTCAGTTGAATCTGATCCAAAAATTCGTTGCATCTGAAGCGAAATCACCGAAGGTCAACAAATTAGGTGGTAGCGAATGGAGCAAAACTAAACGTAAAGTGTCTTCAAAAATCGAAGATATCGCAGATGATTTGATTCAACTCTATGCTTCAAGAGAATCGGAACAAGGCTATGCTTTTCCACCTGATGATGCTTACCAAAAAGAATTTGAAGATGCCTTTCCTTATAGCGAAACTGACGATCAACTACGCAGTACCGCTGAAATCAAACACGATATGGAAAAAACACGGCCGATGGATCGGTTACTCGTCGGAGATGTGGGATATGGGAAAACAGAAGTGGCCTTACGCGCAGCGTTTAAAGCAATCAACAACAACAAACAAGTGGCCTTTTTAGTGCCTACAACCATCTTAGCGCAGCAGCATTATGAAACGATGTTGGATCGTTTTGAAGGTTTTCCAGTAGAAGTTGGTTTGCTGAGCCGTTTTAGAACGAAAAAACAACAAGCTGAAACAATCGAAAAAATCAAACATGGTCAAGTTGATATTGTGGTTGGAACGCATCGTTTACTTTCTCAAGATGTAACCTTTAGTGACTTGGGATTATTGGTGATCGATGAAGAGCAACGTTTTGGTGTAAAACACAAAGAACGATTGAAACAGCTTCGGGCACAGGTTGATGTGTTAACACTAACAGCCACGCCGATTCCAAGAACTTTACACATGTCAATGCTTGGTGTACGAGATCTTTCAGTCATCGAAACACCACCAGAAAATCGTTATCCGATTCAAACTTATGTCATGGAGCATAATCCTGGAGCGATTAGAGAAGCCATTGAAAGAGAAATGGCTCGTGATGGACAAGTCTTTTATCTATATAATCGTGTCGATACCATCGAGCAAAAAGTTGAAGAAATCCAAGCGTTAGTTCCAGATGCTAGAATCGCTTATGCACATGGTCAGATGACAGAAGTTCAATTGGAAAATACGCTATTTGATTTTATTGAACGCCAATATGATGTTTTGGTGACGACGACGATTATCGAAACAGGTGTGGATATTCCTAATGCCAATACATTGTTTGTTGAAAATGCCGATTATATGGGCTTATCTACGTTGTATCAATTACGAGGTAGGGTTGGTCGGAGTAATCGTGTCGCTTACGCTTATTTTATGTATGAACAGCAGAAGATTTTAAATGAAGTCAGTGAAAAACGTTTAGAAGCTATCAAAGACTTTACGGAACTGGGTTCAGGTTTTAAAATTGCGATGCGAGATTTATCCATTCGTGGTGCAGGAAATTTGTTAGGCGCCCAACAGCATGGCTTTATTGATTCAGTTGGTTTCGATATGTACTCACAAATGCTTTCAGAAGCTGTGGCTCGTAAACAAGGTAAAAATATTCAAGACCAAAAAACTTCTGTTGAAATTGATTTGGGTATCGATGCCTATCTACCAACAAGTTATATCTCTGATGAACGTCAGAAAATCGAAATCTATAAACGCATCCGTCAACTGGAAAATATGGATATGTATGATGAATTAGAAGCAGATCTACTTGACCGTTTTGGGGAATACCCAGACGAAGTTGCTCATTTATTAACCACAGGGAAAATCAAAATGGATGGCGATCGTGCCTTAGTTGAAACGATTCGCAAGAGACAGCAAGAGATCACGTTTACCCTAAGCAAAATTGGGACGAAAACATATAATGTAGAACAGATTTTTGAAGCATTGTCTCATACGCAATTAAAAGCAGATCTTGCTGTAGATAATGAAAAAATGGCTGTTCGTTTGAAAGTACCTAAAGATATGAAAGAAGCCGCTTGGCTGCAAGAAATCGCGCTGTTTACAACAGCTTTGAGACAGGAAAAATATAAAACTGCGGCTGTTGAGACGGAATGAACAATGACCAGCTTTACAGGCTAACCTCTCGGAAAAAAGATAAACTAAGATAGTGACAAAAAGCGTCACTTTCTTAGTTTCCTATTTTTCAGTCGAGGTTAAACGAGCCCGTTATGCTTTTGAACTTATCTAGCTTCATGAGCTAGTCTCTCGGGAAAAAGATAAAAATAGAGTGAGGCAAAAAGCACCTCAATCGATTTTTCCTATTTTCCAGTCGAGACTAACCGGGCTCATTCAGCTTTTGAACTTATCTAGCTTCATGAGCTAGCTCTTCGGAAAAAAGATAAAATATGAATGAGGCAAAAAGCACCACAGTCATATTTTCCTATTTTTCTGTCAGAGCTGAACGAGCTCATTCAGCTTTTAAAATAGGAGGTAAACCAATGGCGCATAAGGAAATGCGGACGATGATGCAAGGTGCTGTTGTTTTGACTGTTGCATCGTTTATTGCCAAGGTGCTAAGTGCAGTTTATCGTGTGCCTTTTCAAAATTTGGTTGGTGATGAAGGATTCTATGTATACCAACAAGTTTATCCAATCTATGGAATTGCCATGACACTAGCCTTATCTGGCTTGCCGCAGTTTATTTCGAAAGTCGTAGCTGAACAATCAGAAATTAGTGGACAGAAAAAAGTGCTGCAGCAACTGTTTCCTTTTGTTTTTAGTATAGCCAGTTTGTGTTGGGGATTTTTCTTTTTCGGAAGTCATGAAATTGCCGTGATGATGGGAGATCAGCGGTTAGCATCATTGATTCAAGTGGTGTCTTTTACGTTTTTATTGGTTCCTATATTGTCCTTTTACCGTGGAAATTTCCAGGGACATTTACTAATGATCCCAAGTGCTGTTTCTCAAGTAGTAGAGCAAATTGTTCGAGTAGGTGTGATTTTGATTGCTGCTTATTCCTTTAGCCAGTTTGGCTGGACAGTCTATCAAACGGGAACGATTGCTATGGGCGGCGCTTTACTAGGTGGCGTAGTTGCCGTTGGAATTCTTTGGTATTATGATCGGAAAATTCGTGTAGGGAGCTCAGCATATCTCACTCAGTGGCAAATGACTAAAGGTTCTGGAAAATTATTTGGACGCTTATTAGTAGAAGGCGGCATTGTATCATTATATAGTGCTTTTCTGATTTTCTTTCAATTGATTGATTCTTTTCTGGTCAAAAATTCTTTGGTTGCATCAGGAATCAGTGATTCTGCTGCTAAAATCGATAAAGGGGTTTATGATCGCGGGCAACCTTTGGTACAATTAGGATTAGTTGTTGCGTTAGCATTAAGCTCAAGCTTTTTACCAGCACTGACTAAATATTTTATGGGTCAGGAGCAAGCTCGTTTTTTACAGGCGGCAAAAATGTTTTTACGTTTAACAACCACGGTGGCATCAGCTGCTTCGTTAGGTTTAGTATTATTGCTTCCTTATATGAATTTTGCGTTATTCAAAGATTATAAAGGAAATGGTGTTTTAGGGATTTATGTGTGCTCAATTGCTTTTATGGCCGTAATTCAAGCATATCAAAGTGTTTTTCAAAGCCGTAATCAATTTACGCCATCGATGTTGTCAGCAGGAATAGGATTGTTGATCAAACTATTCTTAACAGGTCCTTTGACCTATGCTTGGGGAACAATTGGTGCAAGCGGCTCAACGATTGCTGGGTTAATAGCGACACTATTTTGTTTAGTGTTATTTTCAAAAAAAGAAATCAATCGTTTTGCTGCAGAAAATCATTTTTTAAAAAAACTAACGATTAGTTTAGGAACCATGGGAGTTGTGTTACTCTGTTATCAAGGGATCATTGCAATAGTGCTAGGAACCGTTAGTCATCGTGGTCAGGCATTGTTCGTTACGATACTTGGTGTGTTACTCGGTGGGGCAACATTTCTATTCATAATAATCAAAATAAATTTATTTACGATTCGAGAATGGCTGACATTGCCATTTGGTGCGAAAATATTAAGGATGAAGAGGTAAAAGTTATGCGTTTAGATAAATTTTTAAAAGTGTCTCGTATTATCAAAAGACGACCTGTAGCCAAAGAGGTTGCTGATAAAGGTCGAATTCAGATCAATGGAATCTTGGCAAAGTCATCTAGCAATGTAAAAATCGGTGACCAAGTTAAGATCCAATTTGGCAATAAAACTTTAGAAGTAGAAGTCCTTGAACTTCGAGATTCAACGAAAAAAGAAGATGCAGAAAAGATGTATCAGATACTATCAGAAAAAAGAGTCGAAAATAGTGATAATTTAGATTAGACAAGCTTCTTAGATGTTGGTATAATGAAACAGACAAACCAAAAACGAGTGGAGCGGAAAACATGGGAAAAAAGGAAAAAGACGTGGAAAAAGTTGCTGCATTAGATAATGAGTATACCAAAGAACAGTATGCCGAATTTCAAAAACAGCAAAAGCAGTTGATTTTCAGACGCCGACGTTTAGCGGTTGTTTTTCTCGTGGCGTTTGTGATTTTTATCGTTTCTGGTCTTCAGCTGATGAAAGATTATCAACAATTGAACGCTTTTAAAGCACAACATGCGGACGCCGTTGCCGAATCAGCAGAAGCGGACAAGAAGCTGAAACGTTTGGAACAAGACGTTGCTCTTTTAAGAGATGATGATTACGTGGCAAAATTAGCTCGCAGTCGTTATTATGTTTCAAAAGAAGGCGAACAAATCTATAACATTCCAGAGTTAGGCGGAACGACTAGCTCCAGTAATGAGCAAAAACAGTCATCAGAAGGAAGTCAATCACAGTCTCGTTCATCTGATCAAGAATCAGGCGAATAACTGCAGATATAATAGGGTAAATAATAGGAGGAACATTTTTTTTATGTCAATTGAAGTAGGAGCGAAATTGCCAGGAAAAGTATCAGGTATCACTAATTTTGGTGCCTTCATCGATTTAGGTGAAGGAAAAACAGGGTTGGTTCACATTAGTGAAGTATCCAATGGATTCGTAAAAGATATCCATGATGTATTGACCGTAGGGGATGAAGTAACAGTAAAAGTTACCTCAGTCGGTGATGATGGTAAAGTGGGTCTGTCGATTCGTAAAGCACAGGAACAACCAGCAGAGCCAAAACGTGAGTTTCAACGTCGTGATAACCATGAACATCAAGGGAATCGTGATCGCGGGCAACGTCCAGCACCTAAAAAACAATTTACAAGAGCACAACCTATGAACTCAAAACAAGATTTTGATTCATTGATGAGCTCATTTTTGAAAGATAGTGATGATCGTCTAACTTCTTTAAAACGTAATACAGAAGGTAAACGCGGTGGACGTGGCGGACGTCGTAACTAGTAAATAAATAATTGAAGCTGAGCGGAAGCTCGGCTTTTCTGTTTTATGCATTTTTCTTATGAAGGCGTATAGAAACGATGGAACAAAGAGGTGAGTAGATGTTTCAAGAATTTTACAATCATTGTAAAAGAAATGAATACTGGCAATTGAAACAAAACATACTTTTGGCGATATCTGGTGGCGTCGATTCAATGGTTTTATTAGAATTGATGCAAAAAGCTGCCGAAAAAGATGATTTAAGAGTAGCAGTCGCCCATATTGATCATCGCTTGCGAGTAGAATCGATAGATGAAGCAGCTTATTTAAAAAACTATTGTGAAGAACGATCCATTCCTTACTATAGTAGAGAGTGGGATGCTCCAAATAAGGAAAAAAATACAGAAGCACGTGCGCGTAAATTCCGTTATGATTTTTTTTCTGAGATAATGGAACAAGAAGATTATCAGGTGCTTTTAACTGCTCACCATAGTGATGATCAAGCGGAAACAGTATTAATGAAGCTAACTAGAGGAACTACGTTAACAAATCTAGTTGGGATAAGAGCAAAACGGTCGTTTGGCATTGGAAAATTGATTCGCCCATTCTTAATTTTTTCCAAAGAACGATTAGAACAGTTCGCAAAGCAGACGGGAATTGTGTATTTTGAAGATAGCTCAAATCAAGGCAATAACTATATGCGCAATCGAATAAGGCATCAAGTTGTTCCTGTCTTAAAAAAAGAAAACCAGCAATTCTTGCAGCATATCACTAATTTTAGTGAGCAGATGGAGTTAGCTGACGAACTCATTCAATCCGTTATTGAGCCTAAATATGATCGTTGGGTGAAAAAAACAACAGAAGGATGGCAGATTCAATTATCTGAGTTAGCAAAAGAAAAAAGAAGTGTTCAAACTTTTTTCCTAATGACGTTGTTTCAACGAACGTTAGTGCCAAAGAATATAACCATCAGTCAATTACATATCCAGCAATTTTTGATGTTGCTTAATCAACCAGCGCCTCAGCGGTCAATGGATATTGAGCAAGGCTGGCAAATTATTAAAGAATATGACGTTGCGTACTTAAAAAAAAGAACTGCTGCTGACGATGAAAAACTATTCTATCTGAACGAAAACGAACAGCTTTTTCTTTCTGACAATGAATGGCTGGGTCTGGAATGTGTTGGGAAACAATTTGAGCTGCCTGATTCAGTTAAAAATTGGCAAGAATTTTCTTTACCGATAAGTGGGGAAATACCACGCCCGTTAAAGATTCGCCATCGAAAAAATGGTGATAGGATCGCTTTGACCCCGGATTTAACAAAACGATTAAATCGAATATTTATTGATCAGAAAACACCCAATCTGATTCGAGAACGAGCATGGGTCATCCTTTCTGCGCAAGAGAACATTATTTGGGTACCTAAATTCGCAAATTCATATTTGAGTATTCCTAAAGAAACTGATAAAATACTCTACAGGCTCCTTTATAAAATAAAAGAGTAAAAGCTACACTGAATACTTTTATTCAAAGAAGCAAAACAATATAAAATCAAGGAACACTACACTGGATCTATAAAGAAAAGGAGAGCAATATGTTAGAGAAAGATATTAAACAAATGTTGATCACAAAAGAACAGATTCTCGAAAAATCGGCTGAACTTGGAAAACAGTTAACCGAAGATTATAAGGACAAAAACCCATTAGTGATTGGTATTTTAAAAGGAGCGATTCCTTTTATGGCGGATATTACTCGATCTATTGATACTTATTTAGAAATGGATTTTATGGATGTATCTAGCTATGGAAATGCAACAGTGTCTTCTGGCGAAGTGAAAATCGTCAAAGATTTGGATACAAATGTAGAAGGGCGCGATATCTTGATCGTAGAAGATATTATTGACAGCGGCCGTACGTTGGCTTATCTAGTTGATTTATTTAAATATAGAAAAGCGGCATCTGTGAAGATCGTCACGTTGTTAGATAAACCAGAAGGCCGTGTCGTTGATATTGTTGCAGATTATGTTGGCTTCAATGTGCCAAATGAGTTTGTCGTAGGTTACGGTTTAGACTATGCAGAAAGATACCGAAACCTCCCTTATGTAGGCGTATTGAAACCAGAAATCTACGAATCAAATTAATATCTCTCTGGGATTTAGTTATGTTACAATGTAATGGTCAGAATTGATAAAAAATAAACCGTAAAATAAACTTACGAGCAGTAACCAAAGGAGGACAGGCATGAATAAAAAGAATAGCGGCATGAAAAATGGCTTATATTATGTATTGCTTATCTTGGCGATGGTCATGGTTGTTTATTTCATTTTTGGAAATAACAATCCTCAATCACCAGATATTGAATACTCAACCTTCAGTACCCAATTAGAAGAAGGTAAAGTGAAAGAACTGACAATCCAACCAACTAATGGTGTTTTTAAAATCACAGGTCAGTACAAAGAAAAACAAGAAATCAAAAACACTGGCGGTCTTTCTTTATGGGGATCAACAGAAGTTTCTACAAAAGCATTTACCACAATTGTCTTACCAAGTGATATCACATTATCAGGTATCCAAGATATGGCTCAAGACAAGAATGTGAAACTTACAGTGAAAGAACAATCATCAAGTGGTGCTTGGCTTTCTATCTTATTTAGTTTCTTACCGATCGTATTGTTCATCTTCTTATTCTATATGATGATGGGACAACAAGGCGGCGGTGGAGGTGGCGGCGGCCGTGTCATGAACTTTGGTAAATCAAAAGCCAAAGAAGCAGACAAAAAAGCGAACCGCGTACGCTTCTCTGATGTAGCAGGAGCAGAAGAAGAGAAACAAGAATTAGTCGAAGTGGTTGAGTTCTTAAAAGATCCTCGACGTTTCGTTGAATTAGGTGCCCGTATTCCAGCAGGTGTTCTATTAGAAGGACCTCCAGGAACAGGTAAAACATTACTTGCAAAAGCCGTTGCCGGTGAAGCAGGCGTACCGTTCTACTCTATCTCAGGTTCAGACTTCGTTGAAATGTTTGTCGGTGTCGGTGCAAGCCGTGTCCGTGATTTATTTGAAACAGCGAAGAAAAATGCACCAGCAATCATCTTCATCGATGAAATCGATGCAGTTGGTCGTCAACGTGGTGCTGGTATGGGCGGCGGACACGATGAACGTGAACAAACCCTTAACCAATTACTAGTTGAAATGGATGGATTTGATGGCAACGAAGGCGTTATTGTCGTAGCTGCAACAAACCGTTCAGATGTGTTAGACCCAGCGTTATTACGTCCAGGTCGTTTTGACCGTCAAATTTTAGTTGGTCGTCCTGATGTGAAAGGCCGTGAAGCGATTCTTAAAGTTCACGCCCGTAACAAACCGTTGGCTGATGACGTTGATTTAAAAGTTGTTGCACAACAAACACCAGGTTTTGCTGGTGCTGATTTAGAAAACGTCTTGAACGAAGCAGCCCTAGTTGCCGCTCGTCGTAATAAGAAGAAAATCGATGCATCCGATGTGGATGAAGCAGAAGACCGCGTCATTGCAGGACCTGCTAAAAAAGATCGTGTGATCAACAAAAAAGAACGCGAAATGGTTGCTTACCACGAAGCTGGACATACAATTGTTGGTTTAGTCTTAAGCCGTGCTCGTATCGTTCATAAAGTAACGATCATTCCACGTGGACGCGCTGGCGGTTACATGATCGCATTACCAAAAGAAGATCAATTCTTGATGACTAAAGAAGATATGTTTGAACAAATCGTAGGATTGCTTGGTGGACGTACAGCGGAAGAAATTATTTTCGATGTTCAATCAACAGGTGCTTCAAATGACTTTGAACAAGCAACAGGCATTGCCCGTAGTATGGTAACTGAATATGGAATGAGCGACAAATTAGGACCTGTTCAATATGAAGGGAACCACCAAGTCTTTGTAGGCCGCGACTATGGTCAAACAAAAGCATATTCTGAGCAAGTAGCCTTTGAAATCGATCAAGAAGTACGTCGTATCTTGATGGAAGCTCATGATAAAGCACGTGAAATCATTGAATCTCACCGTGCTCAACACAAACTAATTGCTGAAAAACTGTTAGAGTATGAAACATTAGATGCCCGCAGTATCAAATCATTGTTTGAAGAAGGCGTTATGCCTCAAGACGTTATTGATAGCCAATTCCCTAGTGAAAAAGCACAAACGTTTGAAGAAGCAAAACGTGCATTAGAAGAAAAAGATGCACAAAGACAAGCTGAAGAAAAACAAGATTTTGAAGAAGCGAAAAAAGAATTACATGACGAAGCTGAAGAAGTAAAAGCGGACAGCGAAAAAACAGAAGAAAAAGTTCAATCAGAAGTTAAATCTGATGATGAAACTAAAAATGATTCTGAATATGACCGTAATAACTTTGATGATCGTTACAAATAAAAGACTTAGAGCATTCCGTTTGCGGGATGCTCTTTTCTTAAAGATGAAATTATTTAGTTGAAAAAATAGTCAAACCCTAGTATTATCTGATAATGAATCAGAAAAAGTCCCAAGTGAGAAGAGGAAAATAAAAATGGAAGATTACTTAGTTAAAGCATTATGCTATGAAGGATCGATTCGCGCTTATGCAGTTTGCGCAACAAATACAATTTCAGAAGCTCAAAAACGCCATGACACATGGAGCTCATCGACTGCCGCATTAGGTAGAACAATGGTAGGGGCAATATTGCTTGGTGCAACATTAAAAGGCGAAGATAAATTAACTGTAAAGGTCCAAGGAAATGGACCAGCCGGAAGCATCGTTGTTGATAGTGACGGAAGTGGGAATACTAAAGGGTATATAAAAAATCCACATGTGAGTTTAACGCTAAACGAAAGCGGTAAAATTGATGTTCGAGGAGCAGTTGGAACAGAAGGGATTTTCACTGTAATCAAGGATTTAGGCTTGAAAGAAACATTCTCAGGACAAACACCGATCGTTTCTGGTGAAATTGGCGAAGACTTCACTTATTTCATGGCGGTTTCAGAACAAATCCCATCTGCAATCGGTTTAAGTGTTTTAGTCGATACAGATGAAAGTGTCAAAGCGGCAGGTGGCTTTATGATTCAAGTGATGCCAGGAGCAGATGAAAAGACCATTGATTTTATTGAACAACGTTTACAAGAAGTACCGATGATCTCTCGTTTGATCGATGAAGGCGAATCACCTGAAGGGATTTTAGAGCGTTTGCTTGGTAAAGATGAAATCGAAATTTTAGAAAAAATGCCTGTTCAATTCAAATGTAACTGTTCAAAAGAAAAATTTGGTACAGCGATCATCGCTGTTGGTTTAGATGAAATCAATGCAATGATCGAAGAAGATCATGGAGCTGAAGCCGTTTGTCAATTCTGCGGAAATAAATACCATTATAGCGAAGCTGATTTAATCGAATTAAGAGATGAAGCAATTAAAAACACCCGTGAAAAATAGGAGGGAATCTATATGTGGAAAATAGGAAACATTGAAATTCCCAACCGTGTCGTTGTAGCTCCAATGGCCGGTATTAGTAACGCTGCATTTCGTGTAACCGTCAAAGAATTTGGCGCAGGCCTTGTTGTTTGCGAAATGATCAGTGATAAAGGAATCCAACAAAGAAATAAAAAGACCTTAGATATGCTTTATATAGATGATCGCGAATACCCACTAAGTGTGCAAATTTTCGGTGGTGATAAAGAAACCCTAGTTGAAGCGGCAAAATTCGTAGAAGAAAATACCAAAGCTGCGATCATCGACATTAATATGGGTTGCCCTGTAAGTAAAGTTATCAAGGCAGAAGCGGGCGCAAAATGGCTTTTAGATCCGAATAAAGTCTATGAAATGGTAGATGCCGTATCCTCTGCTATAGATTTGCCAGTCACAGTTAAAATGAGAACTGGGTGGGATGAAGATCACCTATTCGCAGTTGAAAATGCACTAGCAGCAGAAAAAGCAGGAGCATCCGCCATCGCTATGCATGGTCGTACGAGAGTTCAAATGTATGAAGGTCAAGCAAATTGGGATGTTTTAAAAGAAGTCAAAAAACATTTAACGATACCTTTTATGGGAAATGGCGATGTACGTACACCAGAAGATGCTAAACGCATGTTAGAATATGTTGGTGCAGACGGTGTAATGATCGGTAGAGCGGCGTTGGGAAATCCTTGGATGATTCAACGCACCAAACATTATCTAGAAACAGGAGAATTACAGCCTGAACCAACACCACGTGAAAAAATCGAAACAGCTAAAGTCCATCTACAACGTTTAGTCGATTTAAAAGGTGAAAAAATTGCGACTAGAGAATTCCGTCAACATGCTGCATACTATCTAAAAGGAATTCCACGCGCAGCTAAAGTAAAAGTAGCAATCAATCAAGCTGAGACTCAGCAAGTGATGGTGGATTTGCTAGAAGCATTCGAAGAAAAAGCAGAAAAACATGCAGAAAAAGAAGCAATCGAAACAATCTAACAAAAAAAGCAGGTTGAATCAAAAGTTCGACTTGCTTTTTTTTGTTTTACTGTGGCATTATAGGGGTATGTGATTTCAGAATGGAGGAAATAAAGTGGCAGATGAACAACAAGCGCACTTAGAAGATCTAAATGATCAAATGCTTGTGCGTCGTGAAAAAATGGAAAACTTACGTGAAGAAGGGATTGATCCTTTCGGGAAGCGTTTTGACCGTACACATAATTCAAAAGAATTACATGAACAATTTGACCAACATTCAAAAGAAGAATTAAATGAAATGGACCAATCAGCAAGTGTTGCTGGTCGTATGATGACCAAACGTGGCAAAGGAAAAGCAGGATTTGCTCATTTACAAGACCGTGAAGGCCAAATTCAAATTTATGTACGTAAAGATCAAGTAGGCGATGAAGCGTATGAACTATTTAAACATGCGGATCTGGGTGATTTCTTTGGCGTCACAGGACAAATTATGAAAACAGACACAGGCGAAGTGACAGTTAAAGCGAAAACAATCGTTTTACTAACAAAAGCATTGCGTCCATTACCAGATAAATACCATGGTTTAACAAATATTGAACAACGTTACCGCCAACGCTACTTAGATTTGATCAGTAATAAAGATAGTTTTGATCGTTTTATGAAACGCAGCCAAATCATAAGTGAAATTCGTCGCTATCTTGATAGTAATGGCTATGTAGAAGTAGAGACACCTGTCTTGCATAACGATGCTGGTGGAGCAGCTGCTCGTCCGTTTATTACCCATCACAATGCGTTGGACATGGATTTGTACTTGAGAATTGCTTTGGAATTACATTTGAAACGATTGATTGTCGGCGGTATGGAAAAAGTCTACGAAATCGGACGTGTATTCCGTAACGAAGGAATCGATACAACCCACAACCCAGAATTTACAATGCTAGAAGCTTATACTGCATATACAGATTATAAAGATGTGATGGATCTGACAGAAGGAATCATCCGTAATGCTGCAGAAAAAGTTTTAGGAACAACAACGATCACCTATGATGGGCAAGCAGTTGACCTAGGCTCTGAATTTAGACGTGTGCACATGGCAGATGCTATTAAGGAACAAACAGGCGTTGATTTCTGGCAAGAAATGACAATTGAAGAAGCGCGTGAAGCTGCGAAGAAACATAATGTAGAAATTAACGATAACATGACAGTTGGACATATTCTAAATGAATTTTTCGAAACACATGTTGAAGAAACGCTACAACAACCAACCTTTGTCTATGGACATCCAGTAGAGGTGTCTCCTTTAGCGAAGAAAAATCCAGACGATGCTCGTTTTACAGACCGCTTTGAACTATTTATAGTAGGAAAAGAATTTGCGAATGCATTTACTGAATTAAATGATCCTATCGATCAGCGTGAACGTTTTGAAGATCAAGAAAAAGAACGTGAACAAGGAAATGATGAAGCTCATGGTGTAGATGAAGACTTTATCGAGGCTTTAGAGTATGGATTACCGCCAACCGGTGGATTAGGAATAGGGATCGATCGCTTAGTTATGCTCTTAACAGATGCACAATCTATTCGTGATGTATTATTATTCCCAACAATGAGATAAAAATAAAAAAGAGTAGATTATCTACGGATAATTTACTCTTTTTTATTTTCTGAAATATATTAGAAAAACAGCGTGTTTCATCATGCGAATCGCGTTAAAAGCGAACGATAAAGAACAAAAATAATAAAACAATCGGTAACGAAAAAAAGTTTAAAAAAAGTGCAAATTTTAGTTGACCGGAAGCCGGAAACTTGGTATATTATATCTTGTCGCAAGGCACGGATGAAACACGCTAAACGACACAGATAATATAACATTCCAAGTTTGAAAAAAACTTTGGAAATCAGCAAAATTGTTGTTGACAAACAATGATTAATCTGATAAACTAGTGAAGTTGTCGCAAAAGAAACGACAACGAAGCGAGAAATTAAATAACATTTCAAGTTTGAAAAAAACTTGAGAAATCAGGAAAAAAGTTGTTGACAAATAACAAACAACCTGATAAACTAAAGAAGTTGTCACGAAAGAAACGACAACGCCGAGCAGAAAAAAACTTTTAAAACTTTTGAAAAAAAGTGTTGACATCAAATCGGAGATTTGATATTATATAAAAGTTGCTGCGAGGTGACACAGTAGACCTTTGAAAA
>NZ_JAFLWD010000023.1:0-50230 GCF_017316105.1 Candidatus Enterococcus ikei | reverse complement strand
GCAATCCATCTTCTTTTGTTCGCTTTTGCTTTACACTTGCTAATTTTATTTTTTTACAGTAAATTTGAACAGACTATAAAAGGAGCGTTGTTCAATGAAACGATTATATGCCTTTTTTACCAATGATTTATTATTTTCACTCTCTTTTTTGATTGCTCTTATCAGTTGTTATTTCGGTAAATTCTCATTAAAGTCTATTGATTTCAAGGTTATTTTTTGCTTATTTGGCTTGATGCTTTTTGTTAAGAACCTTGAGAAATTAGGCATTCTAAATTATTTTGCTGAAAAGATGATCGATTTTTCTTCTACTACTCGTAGCCTAATCAGAAATATTGTCTTTCTATCGTTTGTTAGCTCAATGATCCTGACGAATGATGTCGCGATTCTTACGCTGATGCCGATTTACTTGACGATCATAAAGAAATTTCCAGAAATGGAAAATAAACTATTCGGTGCCGTCTTGCTGATTGTTGCTGCAAATTTAGGTAGTAGCTTTTTCCCATTTGGCAATCCACAAAATCTGTTTTTATTTTCTTACTATTCACTGTCCACTTTGACTTTTTTCAAGTGGTCTGTTGTACTGCTTTTATCTTCAAGTTTATTTTTATTGATTTCTTTTCTATTTATCAAAAAAAGACCGATTCCTGACCAACATAATCAGCTGCCAATGATTAATAAAAATAAAACAGTTTTTTTAAGCATGATTGGAGGGTTCATTCTTTTAGGTGTCTTCAACGTCTTCCCCTATTATCTGATAATTCCAGTTGCTACAATCATTCTCACCATTTATGATAAAAATATACTTACTCAAATCGATTATAAATTGTTATGGACATTTGTTTTTTTCTTTATTGCTGTTGGAAATTTTGCCCAAGTAGAGTTCCTTTCCTCGTTCATAAAAGAACAATTTACGACAAGTACACGTACTTTTTTGGGCAGTATTCTAGTCAGCCAGCTTATCAGTAATGTTCCTGCAGCTATTTTGATTGCACCATTTACAGATCAATCTCAGGCACTTTTTTGGGGTGTTAATGTGGGAGGCTTAGGAACGATCATTGCTTCATTAGCTAATTTGATTGGTTTTAAACTATATAAAGAGTACTATCCTAAACAATCAAAAGCTTTTCTTTGGCAGTTCACTGCTATAAACGTAGTATTTTTACTCTTCTTCATCATGCTTTTTAACTTTATATTATAATAAACTAAACCGACCTCCAAACGTTAAATCAGAAATCTGACGTTTGGAGGTCGGTGTGTTTAAGGTAAAATACCGTTTTGGATTTAAATTAATTAATTCGCAATCGCTTCAAGTCTAGCTTTCACATCTTGTTCTGATAGCTCATTTCTCATCACATAACGATTTGCAGGATGATGGCGACATTCATCTGAACAGCTGCCAAGATACTTCGCTTCGTTTTCTTCTGATGCTAAAATTTGTTTATTACAGAACGGATTGGCACAATTGATGTAGCGTTCGCAAGGCGTGCCGTCAAACCAGTCTTTACCGATGATTTTTTTATCGACATGATTGATTTCAACGCTGATTCGTTCATCAAAAACGTACATTTTTCCATCCCATAATTCGCCTCTTGTCTCTGGATCTTTTCCATAAACAGCGATTCCACCATGAAGTTGGGCTACATCTTCAAAGCCTTCTTTGATCAACCAGCCAGAAAATTTCTCACAACGAATACCACCAGTACAGTAAGTGACAACTTTTTTGTCCATAAATTGTTCTTTGTTGTCTCTAATCCATTGTGGTAATTCTCTAAAGTTACGTATATCTGGACGAACAGCGCCTCTGAAGTGACCTAAATCATATTCATAATCATTTCTAGCATCGATTACAACTGTATCTTCATCTAGCAATGCTTCTTTAAATTCAGCTGGCTCTAAATATTTTCCTGTCAATTCTAACGGGTTAACATCTTCTTCCAAGCTTAAAGAAACTAATTCTTTTCTAGGACGAACAAACATTTTATGGAAAGCATTTTCTGCTACTTCATCGATTTTGAAATACGTATCTTTGAAACGCTCATCAGCTAACATCGCTTCCATATAAGCATCTGTTTCAGCAATCGTTCCTGACAACGTACCATTGATTCCTTCAGTTGCTACTAAAATTCTGCCTTTTAAGTTCAACGACTTACAAAAAGCTAAGTGCTCCTTTGCAAATTCTTCAGGGTTTTCAATCGTCGTATATTTATAATAAAGTAATACGCGGTAATCCATTTTATCTTTCTCCTTTTTCTTAGAAACTGTTTTGCTATCTCCATAATAACTGTACAGTCCATATTTTATCTTCATACGTATTCAGTATATAAAAAAGGAAATAGGAAAAGCGAGCTATTTGCTTGTGGAATAGTGAACATACGGAAATAGACAAACGTTCCATAGAAAAAAACTACCTACACCTAGAAATGTTTGGGTAGTTCATTTAAATTGACTCTTTATTGACCAGATACCGCAAAATAGTTCTCATCATTATCGGCAAAGTTGAAGACTAATCCAGTTGGTAATTGAACTAGCTCGCCGACACGCACGCCAGCATCTTTCATTTTTTTGTATAAATTGATGACATCGTCTGCAAAAAACATCAATGACGGCGTATTGCCTGCAACTTCTGGTGAATGTTGTTGGATAAATTCTAGATCGTATAACACAATCATCGTCTCTGCCGTTTCACTTGGTGCAATCTCCACAACTAATGTACCGTCAACTGCATCTCTTTCCTTTTCTACAAAACCGATTTTTTGCCAGAATTTGCTTGATTCTTCTACATTTGTTACATATAACATTATTTTGATTTGGTTAGTAAACATCTTATTACCCCTATCTTTCGCTTTACTTTTATACAAATTCTTATCTATTATATACTTTCTATCATAGCTTATGGTAAGATTTATGAAAATAAATTTGCTTTGAAAAGGAGAAAGAATGAAATTAACTGTTTTGGTAGATAATAATGTTTATATCGATCACTACTATTTAGGAGAACCTGCATTATCTTTTTTTATAGAGGATGGCGACGAAAAAATTCTTTTTGATACAGGATACAGTGATGTTTTTATAAAAAATGCAGACTTACTTAATATCGATTTAAGTCAAGTTACAAAATTGGCACTGTCACATGGTCACAACGATCATACTGGTGGATTGAATCAAATTTCCAGTCTCTTTACAAAAGAAAAGCCGCAAATCATTGCGCATCCACTCACTTTTTTTCCTAAAAAAGAAGAAGGATTGATTATAGGTTCAGCTGTAACTAAAGAAGAACTTCAAGCAAGTTACGATTTACTTCTTACAAAAAAACCAGTAAAACTTTCTCAAAACATTACATTTCTTGGTGAAATACCTGAATTAGTAACGTTTGAACCTCGTAAGCAAGTAGGAGAAACAAAATTATCGATGGCTTTTACACCTGATTATGTTCTAGATGACTCAGCACTCGTTTTTGAAGGTCATGATGGTCTTTCTATTATCACAGGCTGTTCTCACAGCGGTATCAGCAATATTTGTGAATATGCAAAACAAGTCACTGGGATTCAAACTATCAAACGTGTCATTGGCGGTTTTCACTTATTTGAGGTTGATTCACAATTAGATAAAACAATCGAATACTTTAAAGATAATCAAATCGAAACACTATATCCTTGCCATTGTGTTTCCTTTCAAGCTAAAGCTGAAATTCATTATCAAATTCCAATTGAGGAAGTCGGCGTTGGTTTGCAACTGGAGTGGGATTAAAAAGAAGGTAAGTCCCTTGTAAGAGACTTACCTTCTTTTTATTTGAACTCTCTTGGGGAAGAGAAGTGAATCACTTTTTAAGCATTTTCTTCAATAACTAGACTACTATCATTCAGCACATCACGGTCTAACTCTTTGATTCGTGCACTAGTCACGATTCCCGCTACCATACTGTCACTAACGTTAACTGCTGTTCTAGCCATATCGATCAATGGTTCTACAGAAATCACCAAGCCAACGATTGCCACAGGTAAGTTCATTGCACCCAACACGATCAATGAAGCAAATGTTGCTCCACCACCGACACCGGCTACACCAAACGAACTGATTGTTACGATTGCAACTAGCATCAAGATAAATTCTAAACTGAAGACATTGATTCCAACTGTTGGCGCAACTATTGTAGCCAACATAGCTGGATAAACCCCTGCACAGCCATTTTGTCCAATTGACATACCAAAACTTGCAGCAAAGTTTGCTGTGGCATCATCAACGCCTAAAGCTTTTGTTTGTGTTTCAATATTTAAAGGCATTGCTCCTGCACTTGATCTTGAAGTAAAAGCAAAACTTAATACTGGGAATGATTTTTTCAAATAATTCACTGGGTTTACTTTGACTGCCATCAAGATTACTAAGTGAACCAGCATTACGATAATCAATGCGGTGTAAGAAGCTAATACAAATTTTCCTAAGTTAAGGATCGCATCAAAATCACTTGTTGCGACAACATTCGTCATCAACGCTAAAACCCCATAAGGTGTCAAGCGTAAAACTAATGTCACGATACGCATCGTGATTTTATAAAGACTGTCGATCAAGTTTGCAAAAAATTCTGCTTCTTTTGGTGCTTTTCTTTTAATACCTAAATAAGCAATCCCAACGAATGCAGCAAAAATCACCACACCAATCGTACTAGTTGGACGAGTACCGGCAAAATCTGCAAAAACATTTTTAGGAATAAAAGATAAAATTTGTTGAGGAATTGATAGGTTTTCAACGGTTTCCTGTCGAGTCGCAAGTTCTGCGATTCGTGCCGTTTCTGCCGTTCCTTCTGTAAATTTTGCACCTTGTAGTCCAAACAATAATGTTGTTCCAATTCCAACCAAGGCTGCTATAGCCGTTGTTCCTAACAAAGTTGCTAGGACAGTAAAGCTAATTTTTCCAACTTGCTTGGATTCTTTCATCTTAGTAAATGCTCCTACGATAGAAACAAATACCAAGGGGATTACGAGCATTTGTAAAAACGCTACATATCCATTACCTACAATACCGATCCATTCCATTGCTTGCGTTGTAACTTTGTCTTGGGTACCGAATGCGAATTGAATAATTGCACCTAATACAATACCGACACCTAATGCAGCAAAAACACGTGTTGAAAATTTGTAGTGTTTTGTTTGCATACGATAAAAGACGTATAACACTGCAAGAAAAGCAAGGACCACTAAAACAGTGATGAGTGTTGTCATTTTTTTCCCTCCTAAATTTGAAAGCGTAACGGGCTCGTTCAATTCTGACAGAAAATTAGGAAAATATATTTGTGAAGTTTTTTTGTCACAGTTAAATTTTATCTTTTTTCTGAAGAATTAGCTAGTGAGACCAGAAGACGCAATTGAAATGACAAGTACATCAAAGGAAGTAAAGGTTCCCGGGGATCATTCTTCAACGATCCGCCCTAAAAATAAATCAATTCATTTTCAGTGATAGGTACATTGTAACTGATTTAATAGCCTGAGGGGTATTATTTTGTTTCTATAATGATAGAAAAAAGAGTTTGTGATAGCCAAAAACTATCGCAAACTCTTTATACTGGTTAAATTTAAGGCTTCCTGACAACTATGCTTCTGGTGCTGATTGGAAGTTTAATTGGATACCAGGTATGTCTAAAGCAATTTCAGTGATTTCATATGCCATGCGTTGAACGATACTGAACAACGGACTAACTAATTCATCCACTTCTTCTTGACTGATATCTTCTTGTTTTTCAATTTTGTGATCGATCACGTGATTGATTTGACTAACTGAGCCTGACAAAATATATTCCTCAAAAACTAAACGAAACTCTAAACGAGCTGCGATGATTGAATTTTCTTTTGGGTAATTTTCATCTGTCGATTCGATAGGTGAAAATCCAACTCTAAGGTCTGTTTCTACTTCTTCCATATCTTCTGTACGCATATCATAATGAAAAGCCTCTACAACTTCTTGTTGACGTTTTAATTCCACGGCGTTATTCTCCTTTTTCTTTTATGTCCGATAGCCATTATCTCTAATCTTGTGAATCTTGTAAAAAATAATAGTTGTCTTTCATATATTATAACATACTTCTTTTTCTAACAAATACTAAGAAAATTTTTTTTAATCTAATTTTTAAAGGAATGAATTGGTGCTGGAATTCGACCACCTCTTAAAATAAAATCTGTTGAAGCATACTCATTAACTTTCATAACTGGGGCTCTTCCCAATAAACCGCCGAATTCGACCATATCTCCAACCTCGGTACCTTTAGCAGGTATGATTCTGACCGCAGTAGTTTTATGATTAATCACGCCGATTGCCGCTTCATCTGCAATCATTGCAGCAATCGTTTCAGCTGAGGTTTCGCCTGGAATCGCAATCATATCTAAACCAACTGAACAAATTGCTGTCATCGCTTCTAATTTTTCCAAGTTTAATGCACCATTGTTAACAGCATCGATCATTCCCGCATCTTCTGAAACTGGAATAAATGCGCCTGATAGTCCACCAACATGATTACAAGCCATCACACCGCCTTTTTTCACAGCATCATTTAATAAAGCCAACGCAGCAGTTGTTCCGTGTGTTCCCACACTTTCTAAACCCATTTCCTCTAAAATATAAGCAACACTATCTCCAACAGCTGGAGTTGGCGCCAAAGATAAATCAACGATTCCAAAAGGAACATTCAAGCGTTCTGAAGCGATTTTACCAACTAATTGCCCCATTCTGGTAATTTTAAAAGCAGTTTGTTTTACTACTTCTGCAACAACATCAAAAGGTTCTCCTTTGACTTTCTCCAATGCTCGTTTGACTACTCCTGGTCCGCTGACACCTACGTTGATCACACAATCCGCTTCACCCACACCGTGAAAAGCACCAGCCATAAATGGATTATCTTCCACAGCATTTGCAAAAACAACTAATTTTGCACAGCCCATATCTGATTTTTCAGCAGTTTCTTTGATTACATAGCCCATATGACGAACTGCATCCATATTGATTCCTGCTCTGGTTGAGCCAATATTCACGGATGAACAAACAAACTCTGTTTCCGCAAGTGCTTGAGGAATTGAATTAATCAAGATCTCATCGCCATGTTGATAGCCTTTTTCAACTAAAGCACTGAACCCACCAATAAAGTTAACTCCAACTGCCTGAGCTGCCTTGTCTAAAGTTTTAGCATATTTTACATAATCTTTATCTGGACTAGCAGCAGCGATAATGCCGATCGGTGTCACAGAAATTCGTTTATTTATAATAGGAATTCCGTACTCAGTCTCAATCTCTGCTCCAACTTTTACTAGATTTTTTGCTAAACGAGTAATTTTTTCATAAATTTTTTGACATGCTCGATCACTATCGCTATCGATACAATCTAACAAAGAAATCCCCATTGTAATGGTTCTAATATCTAAATTCTCTTCTTCAATCATGCGAATAGTTTCTAAAATTTGATTTGTCTCCAAAATGATACCTCCTAAATTTAAAAGCATAGCGGGCTCGTTCAGGTTCACAGAAAATTAGGAGCCCACCGTTGATTATTATAATTTATGCATAGCATTAAAGATTTCTTCATTTTGAATACTGATCGTCACACCGAGCTTCTCACCCAAAGTATTTAATTCTGAGCGGATATTTTCAAAATTATTTTTTTCCTTACCTATTTCCAATACCATCATCATTGTAAAATAACTATCCATGATCGTTTGAGAAACATCCAGAATGTTCATATCAAGTTCAGCTAATTTTTGACTAACACCTGCAATGATCCCTACTTTGTCTTTACCAATTACCGTTAATACCGCACGCATATCGATTCCTCCTAATTTTAAAAGCTGAATGAACCGTTTAGCTTTGATGAAAAATAGGAAAATATGACTGAGATGCTTTTTGCCTCATTCATATTTTATCTTTTTTCCGAGCGGCTGGTTCATGAAGCTAGATAATTTTAAAAGCTGAATGAACCGTTTAGCTTTGATGAAAAATAGGAAAATATGACTGAGGTGTTTTTTGCCTCATTCATATTTTATCTTTTTTCCGAGAGGCTGGTCCATGAAGCTAGATAATTTTAAAAGCTGAATGAACCGTTTAGCTTCGATGAAAAATAGAACAATATGACTGAGGTGCTTTTTGCCTCAATTCATATTTTATCTTTTTTCCGAGAGGCTGGTCCATGAAGCTAGATAATTTTAAAAGCTGAATGAACCGTTTAGCTTCGATGAAAAATAGGAAAATATGACTGAGGTGTTTTTTGCCTCATTCATATTTTATCTTTTTTCCGAGAAGCTGGTTCATGAAGCTAGATAATTCAAAAACTGAATAAATCATTCTCTTTCAAAAGCAAAATAAGTTTTTCCTATTATATCACAATCTGTGCAATTGTTAACAAAAAATCAGAACGAAATACCCATAAAAATAAATATTGTTCGCTTTTTAAATAAATAAAAAAACTCTGAGATTTAGTGAATCTTCTCAGAAGTTTTTCCTTATACTATTTTAGTAAATTGTTCTTTGCAAGTTGAACAGGTTACTTTAATCTTCCCTTTTCCTTTAGGCGCTCGCAATTGTTGTTTACAATTTGGGCATTTGAAAAAGGTATAGGTCTTACGTTCGCTAACTCTTTCTTTTGCATTGTGGAATTTCTTTCTAAGCTGCTGCATTTTTAAGACATAGCGAGTATTTTCATTTGAACGTGGATAAATTCTTTTTGAGAAAAAACGGTAGTTTATCCAGATTAGTAGCGCTACTGCTAGCCAAAAAGCGATGGATGTCGGTAAGAATAGATTGAGTAATAATAAGACTAAGCTGCTTTTCATCAACAT
This sequence comes from Candidatus Enterococcus ikei, assembly GCF_017316105.1. Classification (NCBI taxonomy): domain Bacteria; kingdom Bacillati; phylum Bacillota; class Bacilli; order Lactobacillales; family Enterococcaceae; genus Enterococcus; species Candidatus Enterococcus ikei. The sequence continues at coordinate 41,420 of NZ_JAFLWD010000023.1, read as the reverse complement.
ATTGTTCAATTGATCCATCCGTGCATATCGTCCTACCAATAATTTTTGAATCTTTGCATTCCAGCGAAGTAATCGTTCAAGCCAAATTTGTCCCATATGATCCCTCTTTTCTTTGCTATTATCTCAATCAATAGGCATTCTTTCAAGAGGTAAAATGAAATTTCAAATAAACGAATCAAAAATAGATTTGGTTGATTTTTGTGACCTCATCTTTGATTTGTGTTTTTAATTTAGATGGCTTCATCACTTCGACTGCCGCACCAAAAGATAATAGGTAAGAAATCAGCCAAGTTCCTTCTACCTGCCACGATTTTACTTTCGTATATTCTGCTGATTGCTCTATTTCAATACCCAGTAGGTCTTCTTGTACTCGATAAAGCAGCTCATTTCTTATCTTAAATTCAATATATATCTTTGCAAACTCAGGCTGGTAATCTTTGATCAAATACGCTTCATCAATATCATTTTCGGATATGATCAATTCAGTCATTCGTCTTAATTTAAATAGTCGAGTAGTTTCTCTAACACAACAATAGCCAACTAAGTACCAAGCGTTTTGTTTAAAAATCAATTTATTCGGCATAACTTCTCTTGTGGTCCTTTTGCCATTACCATTAGTGTAGAAAAAAATAATACACTTTTTTTGATTTTTAGCCTTAGTGATCCGTCTAATTGCTGTTGCCTCATCTTCTCGTCCCAAAGTTGAAAAATCAATATCGATCCAAGGCTCCACTTCTTTATTAAATAAGGAGGATAGCTTATTGACTAGTGGTGTAAAACTTTTTAAATCGGTCGCTGCTAAGTTTTGTAAAGCGAACATAATCTGATCCTGTTCATCATCATCGACAAAAGTAGCAGACAGCTGGTGAGTGTCCAATAAACGAATCCCGCCGTCTCGCCCATTTTGGGAATATACTGGAAATCCTAATGAAGATAAGGTATCGATATCTCGATAAATCGTACGTATAGAAACTTCCAATTGTTCTGCTAATATTATCGCCTTGACTTTGCTATGAACAGTCAGATAATGCATAATATAAAACAATCTGGATAGACTATTCATTGTCCTTAAAATCCAAGATTAATTTACTGTTTTCACCAACAAAATCATACTGATAAGAGCCACTCAATGCGTGTAACTCTCCCGTACTCTTAATGATCATTCCCGGAGAATCAAGTAAGCCTTTATCAAAAATCCCTTTTTCAGCCGCTGTAAAGGTTCCTGTTTTTCCTTTATATTGGCCTTCAAAGTGAAGAAATCCAGAAATTCTTGCTGTTGCAAGATGACCGTCGTCTTGATTGCTTTCTAAATAATATAGAAGATACTCAACCCAAGCCTTCCCTTGTAAATCCCCTTCAAGTTCATACTCAGCCCGAACTCGATTTATTGGGAAATCGATCTCTTCTTTGCTTACTGGTTGTTCATCCCATTTTGTTACGTTAAATGTTGCATTCATGCTTATCCCCCCCTTATGAATAACAGGATAGCAAACATACGTTCTTTTTACAAGCGAACAACCGACTATTTTTTTTAATTTATTTCAGTTAGTGAAAATACTTAGTCCACTAAAAATTCTTTGATTTTTCTACTGAACACAGTTACATTTTCTGATTTAGAGGCTGCTGTTGTCACCTCTAGATGTCCAGGATCTTTTGACCAGACTCCTGAATCTGCCGTTAAATAAATACTTATTTTTTTCTCGTCTTTATGCTTATTGATATAATCTAATGCTGGTTTTGGAGGGTCACTTGATTGAACAGTAGACAAGATAATTATTTTATCCCAGTCTTCAACCTTATTTTCTCCAATTTCTTCAACAGGTTCCACCTTCAAGTAAATATTTTCATTTACTAAATTACTTTTAACTTCATCAATCACCTCATTTTTAAACGCACGATCTTGGCTATAAATTACTGCTTTGTATGCATTCGGCTTATCTTTTAGTTCCTTGTTTATTTCATAGCTTGAACTCACTCCTTGGACCCTTGACATACGATAATAGCCTAAAAATCCAGCTGCTCCTACTGCAATTAAAACAATTCCGATCAAGCCATATTTAAAGATTTTATTCTTCCATAATTTTTTCATTTATTTTTCCTACTTTCATTTTTATTCGTAGCGTAATGCTGTGATTGGATCTAATTTTGCAGCCTTTGCTGCTGGATATAAAGCGAAAATCACGCCTAATAAACTAGTTGTACCTAAAATAACCAAAGCATTCACCGGCGTTAGCTGAATCACTTCTTTAAACCCAATATTGGACTCGATCAGCGGATTTGCTATTAATTGAATCACGTACGCCGCCGCAACTGAAAGGCCGTTTGATAAAAACATAATATAAATTGCTTCCATTCTAAATAATCGCTTAATATATGCTTTTTTATACCCGATCGCACGTAAAACACCGATCTCTTTTGTTCGTTCGACCACGCCAATATACAAAACAACAGCAATCATCACGCCTGCAACGATCAAAGATAGACCTGCAATAAAAGCTAAGAGATAAACGATAATATCAGTGAACTGTTTAAACGTGTCTAAAAAAGAAGAGGCGTTTGTAATTGCATAGTTTTCATATTCGGGATCTTCTTTATACTTTTCGATAAAAGCTTCTGCTGCTTTGGGTGTTTTTGCAAATGCATCTACAGTGTATACAGGTTTATCGATTCCAATCGTTTCAATCATTTTTGCAAATGTTATTGGTGACGCCATGAAGCCTTGAACAAAGCCTTCTTCATCTGGTGATGTAATTCCTTTGATCGATGTTTCTATTTCTATTGTTTGAATGTCGGCCCCTTTGTCACGTCCTTGATAAACTAATTGGATTGGTTTATCAATCAATTCTTGAACATTTTCTTTTGTCATTTCCGAATTTTTTAATCCTAATATTTCTTTTGCTGCTGAGGAAGGTAAAATAATTCCTTGAGCATCAGCTGATACAAAGGTTCCAGCTAATAAATATCCATCTGCTACGGTATTTGTTTGGTATCTTTTTTGATTCATAGTTGCTTCATCCATTTGAGTTGGTGCTAATTTTTCAATCACTTGGTCTTCATATTTGAAACGAATGCCAGTCACATTGGCTCTTGAATAGATTTCCGTAATCCCTTCATTTTGATATAACTCTGTAAGCTTTTGAATTTCATTTTTGCTTAGTACCTCTGAAGGTCTTGGTGGTCCGCCTCTTTCTGGGTCTTGGTAATAAGCTGTAATCTGATTTGGGGAATACGCCGTTTGAAACATCTCTCCTAAAACGTTGGTGATACCATTACCAATTCCTAAAGCTAATAAAATAGCCGTGATCCCAATTGAGGTACCAAATGCGACTAGCAAATTCCTCAAAATTCTGCTAAAGAAGTTCTTTTTAACAAGTTGCAGCGTTGCGCCTAGAGAAAGAGCAACTTTGGATTTAGCTTTGGGTGTCGATTGTTCCTGACTTGGCTTAGATTGTTTGATTCTATCATCTTTTAAAATATGACCATCTTTGACTCTTAAAACTTTAGTTGCATAATTCATCAGACTTTCATCGTGCGTGACTGTGATTACCAAAGTACCTTCATTACTTAATTGTTTTAATAGCTCAATAATTGCAGTGGCGGTTACTGAATCTAGGGCACCTGTGGGTTCATCTGCGATAATCACTTTAGGATCATTAGCAAGTGCTCTAGCAATCGCCACACGTTGTTTTTGTCCTCCTGAAAGTTGGTTTGGGTATTTGTTATAATGATCTGATAAACCAACTTTAGCTAAAAGCCGACTCGCTTGATCCGTTCGTTGAGAAGGACTTAACGTCTTATCTAAATAAAGGGCACTTTTGACATTTTCAAGTACAGACAAATGGGAAACTAAATTAAAACTTTGAAAAACAAAGCCTATTTCATTTTTATGGAAGTCATCCATGTTTTCTTCTTTTAAATTTTTCCCTTGATAGAAAATATCTCCTTCATATTCTGTATCCAAGCCGCTGATAATATTTAATAATGTTGTCTTTCCACTGCCACTCGCGCCAAGAATCAAAGCGAAGTCTCCAGCTTCGAATGTTGTAGTTATTTCATGTAAAACGGGTTCTTTTTTGTTGTCGATCGAAAAACTTTTCGAGACTTTTTTTAATTGATACATCTCTTTACTCCTATCTACCCTCAATTTGATTTTTTTCTAACCATAAATAACCGAACAAGATACTTGCTGATAAACAAGCATTCAAAATAAATGTACTTGGATACAGTGCACCACTGTTGATAGGCAATTCAATCGCTATACTTTGGGGAAAATAATAACGAGCGACGTCATTTAACAGGATAATTATGAGCCAACCGACAGCTACGACGAAAGTTTTTGAGATATTTGGCAGCCAAAGTTTGGCAGTGATTCCTCGAAATAAAATCAAATAACTGATCATCCCAGCAAGATAAACGGCTAATTCTACTGTTAAAATCAGCAGTTCAGTTACGCCTAAAGAAATTGTAGCTGCATTAAATAAAAGATTGATTGCTGCAATCACTAAAACCTGAAAAAATGAAAGCAAATACTTTGCAATGATTTTACTAAACGTTGATTGTGTGATAGTACTAGCCAATGTTTGACGATTTGATTGGATATCTAACTGATTGATCCGCCAAACTAACACAATTGATGCAATCACAGAAATCAAGATGGGTAAACGACTCCATTGTGATTCTGGCATTATTAACTGAAAAACATATTTTGCAAAATAACTTGTCAAAATCAAAAGTAAACTACTAAAAAAAATCTTCTTGCTTTTTTCATGGTAAAAATTAAATAAGCGTATCATCAGCTTCCTCCTTATAAATTTCTTTTAGGGATAATCCTTTTTGTTCTCGTAATTCTTCAAGATTGATCACTTCACAATATCTAAACGGGTTCATAAACAAAACATCTGTAAATAAAGTATCCATATCTTCAATAAAATTTGTGGAAACCACGATTATTTTATTTTCTCCACTGGCTTTTCTCAGCATTTTTTTGACCAGCAAACGAGAAGAATAATCCAAATAAGCAAACGGTTCATCCAACAACAAAATATTGGTTGCTTTAGCATATTCACACACGATTTTCACCTTTACTTTACTTCCTTGAGAAAGCTCATGCCATTTTTGCTTTATAGAGATCTGCCATAGCAACAATTGATCCACTGCTTTATTTAATTGAAAAGATGGAAATAAAATAGTGTACTCTTTAAGAATTTGTTGAATCGTTTCAGACTCTTCAAACCAATCTTTCGTAGAGACATAAGCAATATCTGACTGAAACAACTCATTATTTTGTGTGTGGTCATTGTACATGAGCATTCCAGTCGTTACTTTTTTTTGACCTGCGAGACAATCAAGTAGGGTTGTTTTTCCTGTTCCATTTTTTCCAAGGATTCCTAATATTTGTCCCTCATTTAATTTGAAAGATACATCTTGAAAAACTACTTTTTCATATTTTTTTCCGATGTTTTTCACTTGTAGTTGATTCATCATTTTTCCCTCACTATTCGCTCAATAATGTGTTCTTTTTCTTCTTTAGTTAAATCAACTTTGTCTAGGTGGCTGATAAACGTTTCTAAATACATTTCTATTAATTGAAACCGTAACTCTATGATTTTTTCTGCTTCACTTGTCACGAATTTACCTACTCCTCTCTGATTGATCAACATGCCTTCTTTTTCTAAAGTACTGTATGCTCTTTGAACAGTTGTCGGATTGACTTCTAACGTTTCTGCTAGTTCTCTAACAGAGGGTATTTTTTCGTTTGTTTGAAAGTGTCCACTGATAATCCAATATTCGATCTGTTCTACAATTTGCTGGTAGATTGGTCTGTTTTCGTCATACTTCACTTACATCCTCCCTTTTCTAGATCAATGCTGTACTACTTAGGTCACACACTCAGCTGATAAAACTTATTTTAGAGGAATTAAAAAAAACAATTTATATCACTGATATAAATTGCTGTCTTTCAGGCTATTTTTATTCTAATTACTAACTATGCTATACTAACTTCACTTATACTTTAGTAAAAGGAGCAATGACTTATCGAATTATATAAAGATAATACTCTTTTGATCGACTATTTAAAAAAAAGACTGCCCACTGGCTGGACTGAAAAAACATATACAAAAGATAAGTTGATCATTGATGAATACGAAAAAGCGTCTACTCTATATTATGTTGTGTCTGGAATTACTTGTGTTGAGATACTGAATGAGGGACAACGCTATATTTCTTCTTTTATTTTCCCAAATGATTTTTTTGGGTTAGATAGTTTTTCCACGTTTAAGAAAAAATCACACTCTATTCGAGTTATTAGTACTGAAGCAACAATTTTCAGTATTCCTAAGGAGTTACTTTTGAACACCTTGAACGAGGAACCAACTTATTATGAATTACTTTTAAAGAACTTTGCTGATATTTTACAACGACACTACGGTTATTTTGACTTTCTACATCTGCCAACGACCGAACGAGTAAAGAATGCCCTGACTTATTTAAGTGATCGCATTGGGAATTTAACACCTGACGAACATCTCGCATTGCCTTCATTTATTACGCAAGAAACGTTAGCCAAATTCTGCCGTACTTCACAATCAAGAGTTTCTATATCATTAAGTGAATTGGAAAAAACGGGTTGGCTGCTAAAGAAAAAAGTGCCCATTACTATAAAATATAGCCTAAAACAAAACTAAAAATCAGTTTTATTTTAGGCTATAAATCCGAATAAATGGTGAGAAAAAAGCAACTACTACGCTACGCTTCGATCACATCAAATTCTAAGTGCTAAAGCACTAAGATTTGAAGGCTTCGGAAATAAACGCTTTTGTCTCATTCTCAGTTTTATCTCGTTTTTACGATCATCTCTAACGCTTTAGCCAAATCCTCTCCAGCAAGGTCGATATTTTCAGCTTCCATGCACTGTTTCAAATTTTCAGTTACAACAAGACCGATCACTTTATCAATACTGGAGCGAACAGCTGTCAATTGTGTTACGACTTCTCGACAGTCTTTTCCTTCTTCCATCATTTTCAAAATCCCACGAATCTGTCCTTCTGACCGTTTTAAGCGGTTGGCTAATTTAGGATCACACGCCATCAATAACCTCTCCTCTCCAGGCAGACATGCCGCCCATCACATTGGTTACATCATACCCTAATGAAGCAAAATATTCACTAGCCATTTGTGAGCGTCCGCCAGAATGGCAAATAATATAGTACGGTTGCTCTTTATCCAGCGAGCCAGCGGTTTTGTCCAAGGTACTAAGCGGTAGACTTTTGGCTCCTTTGATATGCCCAGAAAGATATTCTTCATCTTCGCGTACATCTATGATTGCTAGTTCATTTCTTTTTTCTAATTGTTCAAATTCGTCGATCATGATTGATTTATACATTATTTAATAACCTCCTGAGGGTAAATTGTACTATATATTTGAAATGCGCCATCTAAGTTTTTAACATCAAATCCATTATTTTTCAAGATACGTTCAGCTAAATAACTGCGTTGTCCGCTTTGGCAACTAACAATAATTACTTTGTCTTTTGGTAATTCAGCCAAATGTTCCCTTAATTCATCCAATGGAATATTTTTAGCTTGAGGTAATGAACCGTTATTCTTCAATTCTCCTGGATTTCTCACATCAAGTAAAAGTGCACCATTTTCTATCGCTTCTTTTAATTCGTAATATTGAATATTCTCAGAAAAACCTTCTACGATATTTGTAGCCGCATAGCCAATCATATTGACTGGGTCTTTAGCAGAACCAAATGGCGGTGCATACGTAAATTCCAGTTCTGGTAAGTCCATCACGGTTAAACCAGCTTTGATGGCTGTCGCAATGATATCTATTCGTTTATCCACGCCATCAGCACCGATTGCTTGGGCACCGTAGATTTTTCCTGAAACAGGATGAAATAGAAGCTTCATCACGATTGGATGACTACCGGGAAAATACCCAGCATGGCTTTTAGAAGTCGTATGAACAGCCTTGTATTCCAAATTACTATTTCGTAATTGGCGCTCACTTAATCCTGTGCTGGCTGCTGCAAGATCAAAGACTCGAACAATTGCAGTTCCAATACTGCCTTGATTTTTACGAGCAACACCTGCAATCACATCAGCAACTTGTCTACCTTGACGATTTGCTGGTGAAGCAAGTGAAATCAAGGCATCCTCTCCTGTGATTTGTTGTTTTACGACGATCGCATCCCCGACAGCATACACATCTGGATCAGTGGTTTGATACGTTTGATCAACGACGATTCCACCTCTCAAACCTGTTTTTAACCCTGCAGCAATAGCAAGATCACTGGATGGTTTGACCCCAATCGACAAAATCGTAAAATCACTGATAATCGTTTCACCAGAACTCAATTCGATTTTTTTGCCAGAATCTCTAAAGGCAGCTGCTCCTGCGCCCGTATAAACGGTAATTCCCTTTTGCTTCAATTCTTTTTCCACAAAAGCGGCCATTTCTTCATCTAAAAGTGGTAACAATTGCGGTGCAGCTTCTACTAATGTGACATCAATGCCTAAATGCTGCAAGTTTTCCGCCATTTCCAAACCAATAAATCCCGCGCCGATCACAACAGCTTTTTTTGGTTGCTCATTTTTAACTGCTGCGACAATTTTATCAACATCAGGAACATTTCTTAAGGTGTAAACATTTGTAGCTTGATTCAAACCTTCAATCGCTGGGACAACTGGTTCTGCCCCTGGAGAAAGGATCAATTTATCATAACTGATTACTTCTTCACGACCGTTTGAATTGGTTAAAACCGTTTTATTTCGTCGATCGATGTTGATTGCCTCTGTTTCTGGATAAACATCAATGTTAAATCTTTTTTTCAATTGTTCTGGTGTTTGTAAAATCAATTCTGAACGTTCACTGATTTCACCTGAGACATAGTAAGGCAAACCGCAATTAGCAAAAGATACATACGGACCTTTTTCTAAAACGATGATTTCGATTTCTTCAGATAATCTTCTTAGTCTTGTCGCTGCTGACATTCCACCAGCCACACCGCCAATAATTACTACACGCATTATAATTTCCCTCCTCTGATTTCACCATGCCAAGCGCTCATGCCGCCTTTAACATTGATTGCTTCGATTCCTTTATTTTTCAAGATTTTTACAGCTCTTCGACTTCTCATACCAGATTGACAAATTACATAAACGGGCTGGTCCTTCTTTGTTGTATATCCAGCTATTTTACCTAGGGGTATATTTTTTGCTCCCTTTATGTGTCCACTGGCAAATTCTGCTGTTTCTCTTACATCGATGACTTCTGGTTTTAAAGCTAGCTTTTGCTGAAGTTGACTTGTAGTAATTGAATTTCCTTTAAAAAATGTAAACATTGGTTCCTCCTTTATACCCCTATGGGTATTTACAAGAAATAGCATAAATGATTTTTATTTACTTGTAAAGAGGTTTGCTTCAAAAAATTATGAATCATTTTTGCCTATATGATTATAAAATGACGATCCACAGCCCAAACTACCTGAAATTTTTTGAACAAGTTCCTCCTGTTTCTATTAAATGTGGGATGTTCTTAAACAAACTGAATTATTTCTTAAGAAAGCCAAACAAATATTAACTTATTTGGCATATTTTTGTAACATTAGACCTCTATACTGAATATAGTTACTTAGATAAACCGCACAACAACAAGAAAAGAGGGTATGACATGAATCAAGGAATTCTTAAAAAACAAAATATTTTACCATTACTATTGATTCTACTTCTTTCATTTGCTAGTCTTTTCCTTATTTTTAATAAAGAAGAACAACCCATCCAAGATGAAGCGACTGCTTATCAGCAGATTTTTATTGATGAAATAGCATCTGAAGCGAAACTTTTACAAAAACAAACCAAATTATTTGCCAGCATCACTATCGCCCAAGCGATTTTAGAATCTGATTGGGGGCGCAGTGATTTAGCTGTAGAAGCCAAAAATCTTTTCGGGATCAAAGGCGAATTTAATGAACAATCCAGCATTATGCCTACGGATGAATTTATTAATGGTGAACGGATCACGATCAATGACTCTTTTAAGAAATATGAAACGATCCAAGAATCGATGGTCGATCATATAGAATTTTTAAAAGGCGGAACTTATGATGCCATAAAAACTAGTAAAAACTATCGAGAAGCGGCGGTTGCTTTACAAAATGGTGGTTATGCAACTGATCCAGATTATGCGGAAAAGCTGATTGAATTAATCGAGGAATTTAAGTTAAACAAATATGATAAATAATCTAATACTAGCTACTAGGAAAGGTTTCTTATGTATAATTTATATTATGTTGTAAAAGATAGCAGCATTGATCTTATAAGAAATAAAGGTGCCACTTTTTTTAAAGGCACTTTTATTTTCTTGTATACTTTGACGTTAACCATTTTACTTCACCTATTGGTCACTACTAATCATCTTGAAACAATAGAAAAAGAAAATAAGCTACTAGAATCAAATTCGTTGGACTCTTTCGTTCAGACAAATTCCAGCGATCATTTAATCACCTTGTTAGTCAGTCTAAAAAATGGTTTCATTATTTTTACTATCAGTTTATTTTTATTCGGTATCGCATATCTCTTTATCTATTTTCAAAAAGCTTTATTATTGAATAAAGAAGAATTAGTAACGAAAAAAATGCTCGGAGCTTCGGCTGTCAGAGTGGCTAGCGAGCTCTTTTTGGATTCGGTTTTACTGCTTATTCCTTCTATTATTTTAGGAATAATCGTAGCTGAATTCTTCTATACAAGCTGTTTCTTCTATTCTACTTTTTGGCTGGCTAGGGACTTTTATGCGCCAAGTTACTTCATAGTTTACGTAGATTTGCCTTTGATTGGCTTATTTTCACTTGTGCTTATTTGCCAGTTTATTTACCTTAAACAAAAAATAACGAATCTTTAAAAGGAGTTTTTGATCGTGAATATTTTAGTTGCCGATGATAGCCCAGAAATGGTGCAGATCGTTAGTGCTTATTTAAAGAAAGCTGGATTTACCGTTTTTACTGCTTTAGATGGTGAAATGGCTTTAGATATCTTTTATCAAGAAAAATTAGATTTAGCTATTATTGACTGGATGATGCCTAAAATCGATGGACTTGAAGTCCTAAAAACGATTAAAGCTGAAAGTTCTTTAAAAATATTGATGTTAACCGCTAAGACAACTGGAGAAGATGAGTTCCTATCATTATCCAGCGGTGCTGATGACTATATTACCAAACCATTTCATCCTCAAGTATTGTTGCTACGTGTCAAAAAATTACTTGGTCTGACCCATTCTTTTTATATAAAAAATTTACTGATTGATCCGGCTAATTTAAAGGTTTGGAAACATGAAGAAGCCTTAGATTTAACTAAAAAAGAATTTGATTTGCTTATGATGTTAGTTAACAATCGTGGAACTATTTTAACGAGAGAACAACTTTTGGTCGGTGTTTGGGGAATGTATTATGACGGTGTAGCACGGACTGTGGACACCCATATTAGACGACTTCGTGAAAAAATTGGCGATGAGATCATCACTACCAAAAGAGGAGTTGGCTATCTCATTGAAAAAGAAAACTAGAAAAATCAGCACAACACTCACAGTAACCTTTTCACTGATCATTATTGGTAGCTTTATTGTTATGTTTCTTTTGAATAGTCTGATTATCCCTCATTATTATTTTTCAAAAATGGAACATAAAGTTACCTCAGTTATGATCGATATCCAACAAAATTCCAATACTGATCAACAACTAGCTGAATTAGAAAATAACAATCAAGTCACGATCATTAAACGAACGCTGGATGGTACATCGCTGGATGATTTCAATGAAGCATTGAATGTAGATCTAAATCGAAAAAAAGTTGCTTTGAATCGTTTTTGGATCACCCAGGAAACCTTAGATCAATTGCAAAATCAACCACAATCTGTTCAACGAAATTTCGATCAGGGGAAGCAAAAATCCAGTTTCTTAGTTGAGATGCGGGTGATTGATAATACATTTTATATGGTTGGTATTTCGACAGTTAATTTTTCAGAAACGGCGAACTTGATCAACACGTTTAATTTTATTTCTTTAGGTCTAACATTGATTTTAATCATTATTTTGATTTACATTTCCGTTCGAAAAATAACTGATCCTTTAGTGGACTTAAAAAAAGTTGCAGAAGAGATTACTACCCTATCTTTTGTCACAACCGATGATATTCCAGCAAATGAAATTGGCGAATTAGCCCAAAGCATCAATAAAATGAGCTATGCTTTAGCAACTTACCAAAAAAACTTATTAGCCAAAAATGAACAACTTAAGCAATTTACCGCTGATCTGACTCATGAGCTGAAAACACCAATCGCTTTGATCAAAGCGTATGGCTCAGGAATCCAAGATGATTTAGATGACGGGACTTATCTGGAAGTGATTTTACAACAAACTCAGCGTTTGAATGATATCGTGGATCAAATGTTGGACTATGCAAAACTAGAGCAACAACAACCAATCAATAAAGTTCCACTACAATTATCAGATACTTGGCGGAAAACAGTGACCGAACTTACACCAACAATGGAAAAAGAATCTATTTTACTACTAGAAGCTGACACTGACAAACCTCTTTCATTGATCGAAGCTGATCCTCTTTTGATCAAAAGGGTTTTTGAAAATCTACTAACTAACAGTCTTAAATATACTACTGATAAAGAGATTCAAGTCAGCTGGCGAGAAACAGAGGATTTTATCGAATTTACAATAAGTAATCAAACCTCTTTAGCTTCTGACTTTGATGTGAACAAACTTTGGGAAGCATTTTACGTTCATGAAAAATCTCGGAATAAAAACCTATCTGGAACAGGTCTTGGCTTATCTATCGTTCAATCGATCATGGCTGAACATGGTTTTACCGTTGAAGCAAAATTGATTCATCATACACTGATTTTTATTTTACATTTTTATAAAGTTGGTGGAGATTGGGACAGAAGTTTTTAATCCCGAGAAATAAGAAGGAATTCACGAAAATTGTTCTTCAAATTTTTGTGAATTTCAGCTTATTTCCGAAGCCTTCAAATCTTAGTGCTTTAGCACTTAGAATTTGATGTGATCGAAGCGTAGCGTAGTGACTGCTTCTGCTCCCATCGTTTATCCGGATTCCATGTGAGTGGGATATGACTCGAAGAGTTATGTCCCACTCACTTTTTGTTTGCTTTTGGCATTTTTCTGTAACATTAGCTTGTTAGAATCAGTTTATGGTATTGAGCTGAACATGATTGTTTTAGCTTTATGTTATCTAGCTTCACGCACTTACTCCTCGGAAAAAAGATGAAATCTGAATGAGGTAAAAAGCACCTCAGTCATTTTTCCCTATTTTTCTGTCGGAGCAGGGCGAGCCGCTCTAGCTTTTTGTTATCTAGCTCCGCGGGCTTACTCCTCGGAAAAAAGATGAAATTTGAATGAGGTAAAAAGCACCTCAGTCATTTTTCCCTATTTTTCTGTCGGAGCAGGGCAAGCCCGCTACGCTTTTAAATTTAGGAGGAACTCATGAAAAAATTTACTATCTATCTAAGCTTAGCTGCAATCTCATTATCACTAACTGCTTGTAATCTCACCCATACAAAAGCCAGCAGTAAAACGGAAAATTTGATCGTCAACAACGAAATCGAAAAAAATAAGACCTACGCTAAAACGGATTTTACTTTCGATGTCGATCCTGAAACGTTCACTGTAACGATCACTGAAAAAGGTGAAACAGCAGAAGTTTCTAAACCTCAAGAACCAAAAAAAGTTACTGATCTGAAAAAAAGCAAAGGCGAAGTCAGTTGGACCTATCCTGATGAGCAAATCAACGTCAAATTAAAAAAAGAAAAGAATCATTTAGCCGTAGCTCTCACAAGTTTATCCGACCAAGATACAACGTTTACATGGCCTAAATTAGACGCTAAAAATTATGTCTTACCAATCGCAGAAGGAAAAACGATTCCTAATGACCAAAAAGAATGGCTCGCTTACTTTAAACAAAATGAAGAATTATCAATGAGTGAAACTTTTTCCATGAGTTTTTTTACAACCAATCAAGAAACATTTGCCACAACTTTTGTGATGGACAATACGTTTAATAGTGATCTTTTAACTAAAACTGAACCCCATCTTACGTTGGAAGCTAGCCATAATTTTATTGGCTTCGACAAAAATAAAACCAAGAATTATCGACTTTACGTTACTGATAATGATCCTGTCGCAATCGCGAAAACGTACCAAATGGATCGAATCGATTTGGGTGAATTCAAAACACTGGATGAAAAAGAGAAAGAAAACCCAGAAATCAAAAAAATGCGTGGTGCGATTCAAGTGTATTATTGGAACAGCCGAATTTTAACAACAGAAGATATTAAATGGGCCAAATTACCGCAACTGGTAGACCAACCAATTTTCCAATGGATTGGTGAATTGTTAGCTCAATATGGAGAAGACGGCTCTGAAGAATACCTGAAAGCGTTAGAAGCGTTTAAAAATAATGAAGGCTATAAATATGAGAAAAACACGTTCTTAACCTCGATCAATTATGTACTTCTCTATCCACAATTTTATAATAAAGAGATCTTCAAAAATCCGGATGCAGAAGCACAAAAACTGATCGATAAAGGCATCGACAACCTAAGTGAACAAGAACGTTACACATTAAATAAACATCTATTAGCTGGCGTTCTAGGTGATTTAACACCACCACTTGAACATTGGGGACAAGCAACTTCCTCTGACGTTTTCAAAGACATGAAAAAATCCGGCGTAGAAAATGCATGGATCGGTCTGCCAAATTGGGCCAATGGCTTGATGAACCCAGAAATGGTCAAAACAGCCGCTGATGAAGGCTATCTCATTGGCCCTTATGATTCATATCAATCGATCCAAGAAAATGCTAGCATTGATTGGAATACAGCCTCTTTCCCTAATAAAAATTTATATGAAAATGCGACAGTCACTAAGAAAAATGGTGAAAAAGTTGCTGGTTTCTTGGGCAAAGGTCGTAAACTGAATCCAACACAAATTTTTCCTGATGTAGAAGAACGTTTTACTGGCATCATGCAGAATAAAATTCCATTCAATTCTTGGTTCTTAGATACAGATGCTGCTGGTGAAATCTATAATGACTACAGCCCTGATCACTTGACCACACAAAGTGAAGATGTTGCCGGACGTTTAAAACGAATGGATTATTTTAATCAAAATGGTTTAGTTGTCGGCTCAGAAGGCGGAAATGACTTTGCTTCAAAAGATATGGTTTTTGCTCACGGCATCGAAACACCTGTCATTATGTGGTCTGATCCTGATATGCGTGAAAACAAAGAAAGTGAATATTATGTGGGAAGCTACGCTGCATTAGACGGTGGAATTCCAACTAAATATAAAAAAGTTGTCCCGATCAAAGAAGAATATAAAGCAATTTACACTGATCCAGTTTATTCTTTGCCACTCTATAAGCTAGTTTACAACCGTTCTGTGATCACTTCACATCAATGGGAATGGGATAGCTACAAGATTAAGAACCAAGTCGGTGAACGCCGCATGAAGGAGTTTTTATACAACACTCCACCAATGATGCATATCGACAAAGCTACTTGGGAAGAACATAAACAAGATATTTCAGAAAATGCCAAAATTTGGAGTCCTTTCCAAAAAGCAGCATTACAACATGAGATGACTGATTTTAAAGTCTTAACAGATGATCGTTTGGTTCAAAAAACTGACTTTGGTGAGAAATTATCTGTGATTGCTAATTTTTCTGATACTGATTACGATGCAGACGGCGTTAAAATTTCCAGTCATACGGCGTTAATCATTAATGATGGCAAAAAAACTGTTGTAAAAACTGAAGGTTAAATCCAATAGATTGAGACAGAAGCTTATTTCTCCGAAGAATTGCTTCTGCTCCCACCATTTATTTGCATTTAAAGCCCGGAACAAAATGATTTTTAGTTTTGCTCCGGGCTCTTCTTTTTATTTTTTCAACTTAAACGTCATCTCAACTGGGTTATGATCCGAGTTTTTAAATTCAGCATCTATCACTTTTCCACTCACATTTTCGACATTATCTGAAATGATAAATCCATCGATCAAGGCTACAAATGACTCCCCTTTTTTATAAGGTTTATCTAAATTACGAACGGAAGGCACCGGATTGGTTACCTCACTTAATTCAGCTACTTGCAAATTTTTCGGCAACTCTTTTTTAGGAAACGGCTGCAGCCATGTATATTCTTCTGTTGTATCATTTTTAAAGGTCTCAGTAGAAGAATCCAGTAAGTCATGATTAAAATCGCCACCGCCAACAACGTAATTCCCTTTTTTATATTCATTTTCCATATGATCGAATAATTTATGGACTTGTTCTTTTTGAATCTGTTGATCTTTGATATATGCAGATAAATGAACGTTATACAGCATCAGATATTTGCCATTTTCAACTGGAATTTTTGACACAGTAAACGCACGATCTAAATCAAAAAATTTATTAAAATTCGTTTCGATCGGTAAGCTATAGCGGGTACTTTCTTCAATTTCTTTATTGCTTAAGGTCAAGATTCCTGATTTTGATTTGCCAATTGGATCTAGAATAGGATACATCAAAAACGCTGAATCATAATTTGTAGCAAATATACTAGAATAATCATTAAATTGCTGCGTAATCTGCGCTACTTCATCTACTCCACGGCTGCGAGTCGCTTTTTCATCAACTTCTTGGAATAAGGCGAAATCTGGATTGATGATTTTCGTTGTATCACTCACTCCAGAGATATTTTCGACAACACTTTCTTTACTTACTGCCTTTGATTGTTTGCCACCGTCCATGAAAAATGTGTAATCTGTTGTATAAGAACCGTAACCAATATTGAAGGTGGAGATTTTATATTCTTTGTTTGTCGTAGCTTGTTTTTCCTTTGCTTTTTGATTGGTTTCGATAGAAATGTCATCAGCGATTCTAGAATAGCTAAAATAAACATAGCCTACATAAGCTAAAATAATTGCGATGAAAATTGCTAGGATACTTAAACTGATTTTGATACTTTTTCTTATGTTCATTATTGTCTCAACTTTCTTTTGCCAAAGGAATGATTTTTTTATTTATTTTTCTGTACAAGTTCTGCTAACTTAGTGACCGTGTTAGCATTTCTGATCGTAATTCGACTATACATTTTGTTCCAACGATTTTTGACCAGCGACTTCTTGAAAATGTTTTGATTGGTACTGACCAGAAAATCACTCGTTCATGATAGGCGACTTTTTCATATTCGGCTTTTGCTTCACCAACGGATGCGATAACTTCTTCTGTTGTCGTCGGTGCAATCACAAAAATCACATTATGCTTTGATTCTTGATCTGTATTCCACCATTTCGGCATGTGTTCCAGCGCTTCCAGTAACATTGCGCTAGGTACGATCGTCACAGTGATCTGCAAGCCAAACTCTGATTCGATCAGCGCTTCGCATTCTTTAGTCAACTGTATAATATCCTTTATTTCACTAGAAAAAATAACATTGCCACTATTCAAATATGTACTGACCTTTGTAAAGCCATATTGTTCAAAACGCTCTTTCAATTGTGCCATAACCACACGATTTTTACCGCCAACATTGACGCCGCGTAATAAAGCAATATAAGTTGCCATTTTTTAGTCCCTCCTATTTTTCACGATTCAATTCACTACTATTCAGCTTAAAGCAAATAGTTTATTCAATCCTACTCTTATATTATAATAAAGAAAATCATTACTAGGAAGAAAAGAGGACGGAATGATGAAAGATATCAATGAATTCTTCGCCAATATCAGCGAACCCGAGCATCGCAAACGTTTAGAAGAACTGTTTGAGTGGACAATGAAAAGTTATCCTGAGTTTAAAGTGGTCATAAAATGGAATCAACCGATGTTTACTGATCATGACACATTTATTATTGCTTACAGCACTGCAAAGAAGCACCTTTCGATTGCTCCAGAAACAGTAACAATTGCCGCCTTCAAAGATGACATTGAAAAATCTGGATATCAACACACCGATAATATTATCAAAATAACGTGGGATCAGCCGATTGATTTTTCATTATTGAAAAAAATAATCGATTATAACGTTCAAGAGAAACTACATTATACAAAATTTTGGCGGGAATAGATGACAGACTTTAATTCAAAAAAGTATTATCCATAAGAATTTTTTGAAGTAGTAATTTCAGAATAAATAGTTTATTATTTGTGCATAGAGCAATAGAACATTTATCTTCCCCAAAGATAAAATAAAAATCGAGAAGCTGAGATATAACCTCTTAGAGTTATATTTCAGCTTCTTTAAATCTGAAATTGGTTTTAACTTAGTCATCCGCGTAGGTGTTATTCTTTCAGAATTATTTTTTCACCTTCTAATAATTTTCATCCATCAACTCAGCTTTTTTTCTAATAAATTGTATAGACAAATGAAGTAGCGCTTCTGCTAAATCACCATACCGAACAAAAGATTAAGAATTCCTTTAGGTAAAAACAAAGCTATACTTGTAATATTCCCAGAAATTTTCACTCTCTTCCTGTTATTTTTAACTATTTTGAAAAATTATATTGACTATACTCCTCTCTTTAAGTTAAGATAATATTACAAAACTAAATAAAAAAAAAGGCGCCCTGCAGGAGGACAGCAAATCATCCCGCAGAGCCCTGTATTATCAGCACGAACTAATAATACAAGTTGCCTCCGTCAATATGTTATTGACTATCCTTATTGTACTAAAAGTAAGAAAAGATTACTAGTCTTTTTTGCTTATTCGATAGATTTAGTTAATGTTTATTTACTGAATGCTTCATGGTATTAGTTTCTGACTAATACCATTTTTTATGTTTTGGATTTACTACTAGATAATTAGAGCGAAAAACAAAATAAATAGGCACTCTGTAAAAGGACAGCAAATCCGTTCACAGAGCCCTGTATCATCAGCACGAACTGATCATACAAGTTGCCTAAGTCAATGCGCATTGACTTATTCATTTTACCTAAAATTTGTAAGAAATACTAGTGTTTTTTTGCAAATTTTATGATTTGGATAAATTAATGATTATTCATTGTACTTTTGCACGGTATTGGTTGGTGACCAATGCCGTATTTTTTCGCTCTTTTTATAAATCGTAAACACCAAGTTCTCCTTTTTCTAACACATTTTTTTCATCTCTTGGTGTTTACAATCTGGTATTACTGGAGTCAATCGTTCACCGAACTTTGCCCGTTCAGTCTAAAAAAAGGTGTGCTACGTCAATGCGTAAAAAATAAAAAGTAAAACATGCAAACAAAAATTTTTCTAGATCTACCGACTGAATGAAAAAAGTATCGAATGATTCTTTGTAAGCCAGTATCACCAATAATCTGACTGGCGGAAAGCAGATTATTGGTTTCAAACAAAAAATAGGAGGTTTTGCAGAGCCTCTTATTTCAAACAGCTGTTTAATCCCATACAACTATTCCTTTGAAAAATAACCATACCAACCATTTCTCTACCAAAAGGTTAAACAGCTGTTTGTTTTTATATAAAGATAATTTACTAGAAAAGCTCTAATGAAGTAGCTATATATAATATCTTCAATCAGATAGATCATACGGCTCTAAATCAATTCATACTTGATAAACTTAATTTAATTCTAACATAAGAATAGATTATTATGCCACACGTTATACTTATTTTTTTCTTTAATAAATTATGGCTTAATACGGCTATTTAGAACTATATTTACTAACATTATAAGATACATCATCAACTGACGACTTTACTTTCCAATCTTATTTATCTAAATTTTATGCATATTAGCGAATAGTATAAGTTGTTGTAATGAGATTTCTTCTTTATGCTTACATCAGCATAAATTCTAATAGTTATGTTACATTTTATTTTTTGACTTAGAGTCCACTCTACGTGATAGAATAGATGTAAGTAATTATCTAGGAGGTAGCTTTTATGGCTTATAAAATTCACGAATTTTCAGAAATGACTGGTCTTACTCCCTATACTCTGCGCTTTTACGAAAAAGAGGGCTTGATTACGGTTAAAAGAGATCTGAATAATATTCGGATTTATGATGACCGTAATAAAGAATGGATCGATTTTTTTATGCATTTGAAAAAAACAGGTATGACGATCGAGGATTTGAAACAATACTTAATTTGGTGGCATGAAGGAGATTCTACGAATCAAAATCGATTGGATTTATTGAAGAAGCAAAAAGAGATTGCTTTAAGTGAAATGAAGCAAATTCAAGAAGGCATTGACATGCTTGATTATAAAATAGACGTGTATAGCGAACGAGTGAAAAGCAATCCTATAAAAAAATAAAAAAAGCGTACAATAAAACAAAAAGGAATCTTTTGTCTTATTGTACTTTTTTTCTCTACATATACTTATATAAAAAGTAGGATGCAATCATCATCACAAGCATAATGAGCAAACTTATAATAAGATGTCTTTTTTTCTTCATCATCACAATGGCAATAAATTCTCTTAAAAAGGCAGTTGGTAAAAAATAAAAAGCGGTCTTAGCTCCAATCCCATCTGCCTTTAAATGTGCTTTTCGTGCAAATATTCCAGCACGAAATAGATGATAATTATTCGTTGAGAAAATGGCTTGATAGCTCTTATTGTCTGACTGTTCATCCATGATTTCTTTAGAAAACATCATATTTTCCAGCGTATTTCTAGATTTTGTTTCAACCAAAATCATTTCTTCTGGGATTCCTTGTGCCATAGCATATACTTTCATCGCTTCACTTTCAGGTAAAGCTTCATCTGAACCTTGTCCGCCAGACATCACTAGAACCGGACGATTAGACGTCCGTTTTGCCTGTTCTTGATAAAATTGAATCGCTCTTTCAATTCTTTTTCCTAACAAGGGAGAGACTTGTTCGCCATTTATTAGACCTGCGCCTAGCACAACAATAAAATCTTGTTCGTATTTAGGTTGGTTAAACTGATAAAGAATTGAAATCGTCAAAAAATTATAAAATACCACAAAGAAATAGGCAATCACGAGCAATACACTACTGAAAAGGGCTGCCCCCCACAGTGGTAATGATAATGAAAAATAAGAATAAAACGCTAAAATAGCCGTTAAACCAACTGCCATCACCAAAGTAAGCATGTTAGAAAGTGAGCGGGATTCTTTTTTCGAAAGTACAATAGCATTCCAATATAAAAAAGTAATCAATGCATAACTGCCAAAAAAGACCAATACCGTAAGAGCTGCTACTACAATTTCTAAAATGAATAAGAGTAATTGATCACGAGTTTCGGCATAGATGACTGCAGTAACGATTCCTAAACTTAATAAAAATATATTGAACAATGCTCCGTTGATCAGCAATCGCTTTTCTAAAAAATAGACGAGTAGGAATAACCCTAAAAATGCTAATGGAATGAAGAAATAATAGGTGCCTACTTTCCATTCCAGAATGGCAGTATAGAGCATAAAATAAGCTCCTGTCCAAATAAAAAGCAATGGTTCAAAGAACGGTTTTTCTTTCTTTTTTGACCATACTCCCAGTCCTAGCAAACTAAGCAAGTAAATCAAAAGAACAGAATAATTGAGTTGAGTCATTTTTTCTCCTTTGTCATTGTTTTTTCCCTTTAAAGAAAATGCTCCATTTTTGACTATTCACTAAAAAGACTAAGGTATGCTTCAATGGATCATACCTTAGTCTCCTGTTATTTGGATAACCGATAACACACTAGACGTCATAGGTTTCATCTGACCCATTGCTACTTGTTGTAAATTTTTGGACCTTTACGCATGTTTCTACGGTCATTTTTAGGCTTCTCCATTTTTTCAGAGCGGCCTCCGCCTTGTTTCTTCTTGATCAATTCTAACATTTTTTTCTTTGTATCCATTATTGCACCGCCTTTGTTAACAGAGTAACAGACTCGATATGTGTTGTTTGTGGGAAGTTATCCACTGGTTGAACTTCTTTCACTTCAAAGCCACCTTCAACTAGTAAGGCAAGATCACGTGCTAATGTCGCTGGGTTACAGCTAACATAAACGATTCGTTCAGGTTTTGTTTCGATCAATGTTTCTACTAAGCTTGCCTCTAAACCTTTACGCGGCGGATCAACGATTACAACATTTGGTTTGATGTCATTTTCAATCAATCTTGGTAATGCTTCTTCCGCTAAACCAGCAGTAAATGTAGCGTTGGTAATATTGTTTAATTTAGCATTGCTTTCAGCATTTTTCACTGCTTCTTCGATGACTTCCACACCATAAACATGTTTGGCATCTTTCGCTAAGGTTAAACCAATTGTACCGATTCCACAATACGCATCAACAACAACTTCTTCACCAGTCAACGCTGCGTATTCTTTGACTTTATTGTACATTACTTCTGTTTGTTGTGGATTTACTTGGTAAAATGACCGAGAAGAGATTTCAAATTTCAAATCAAAAATCGTATCGATCATTTGATCTTCTCCGTGTAACAGAATCGTCTCGTCACCAAAAATCACGTTTGTCTTTTTAGAATTGACATTTTGCACGATGCTGACAACTTCGGGCAGCGCTTCTAAAATATCAGGAATAATTTTACTTGTTGGGAATAATTTTGGCGTTCTAGTAATCAAAACAACCATCATTTCTCCAGTATGATAGCCACGACGAACGACGATATGACGTAAGTTACCAGTGTTATCAGATTCGTTGTAAGGCTTGATGCTATAACGTCTCATGATATCACGGATTTTGATAACTGCTTCATCGATTTTAGGATCTTGAATATAGAAATGTTCTAATGGAATTAGATCATGACTATTTTTTCTAAAGAAACCAGTTTGCAGTTTGTCATCGATTTTTCTTACTGGAATTTGCGCTTTGTTGCGGTACCCCCAGGGATTGTTCATGCCTAGTGCGTCCAATACTGGAACATCTGGTAATTTCGCTACACGCTGCATCACGTTTTTCACTTGGTCTGTTTTGAAAGTTAATTGAGCACCATAAGCTAAATGCTGTAATGGGCTGATTCCAACTTTAGTAAAGTTTGCATCTTTAACTGGTACACGGTCTTCGCTTGATTTTAAGATCGTCAAGACTTTTCCGTAACCGAAACTTTTGCCGACTTTTAAGACTTTGATTTCGACTTTTTCACCTGGCAAAGCATTTTCTATAAAAAGCGGGTAGCCGTCAACTTTGGCAACACCCATTCCTTCATGTGTCAGATCAATAATATCAACTTCGATTGTTTCATTTTTGTTCACTGGAAAATTATTCATAAGTCGCTCCTTCTTTAATGCACTTCTATCATTCTAATGAAAAAATGCTAGAAAAGCAATAGAGAGATTGTTTCTACGGTTAAAAGACGTAAAAATTAATCTTTCTATTTTAATCGATTTCCGCTAGTTTATTTTCAATTAGCTGGATCACTTGTTTTTTTGCTTCTTCATTTTCAATAAAATCATATTTGTCTCCATCAATTTGGATTTTAGGGCTCTCATTGTATTCTTCAAACCATTGTTCATAGCGTTCATTCAATTTTTTATAATAATCATATAATGAAGGGTCTTTTTCTACTTGCTCGTAAACACGTCCCCGTTTTTGAATACGTTCCAACATTTTAGGAAAAGATATTTTAATATGCACTAGTAAATCTGGACGCTTTTTATGAGCCGCGTACGGAAGTTCTTGTAGCATATTTTCTAATAAAGAATCATAGACTTTTACTTCTGTATCGTTGGCTCTTCCAAGGTCAGCATTTAGATGGAATAATAAAGAATCTTCATAGATTGAACGATCCAATACATTATTTTCATGTGAAAGTGCTTGTTTAATACTATCAAACCGCTTATTCAAAAAATAAATTTGTAATAAAAATGCATATTTTTTAGGATCTTCATAAAATAAGGGCAATACTTCATTATCCTCAACGGATTCATAAAAAGCATCTGATCCTAAATGTTCTGAAATAATTTCTGTTAAACTTGATTTACCTGCACCAATTGTACCTGCTAAAACGATCACTGCCATCGAACTCCCTACCTATTAATAGTTATTTTTTTGATTTTTAACCAGTGGATCATGCCATAAATCGAATTGATTGTATACATGCAATACATGACAAACAATGCATAATCTCCTCCAGCATGACTACCTGCTCTAAACCATAATATTATTGAAAATACGTTTCCTAATAGCCAAAAAACAAATTGTGACTGATATCTTTTGATCATCAACAGCATTCCTGTCGCTGATACACTAAAAGTCACCGCATCAAGCGTTTGCTGCGCATCATTGACGAAGCCTAAAAGATAATATGCGATTACACCGATTGCCAGCCAGACAAGTCCAGCATACAGCCATTGAATCCCTTTTAACGTTTTGACATCTGTCACATTACCAGATCCATCCTCGCTGACTTTTAACCATGTATACAGCCCTGTGATATCCATTATAATATAAAAGCTTTGAAGTAAAACTTCAGCATACACACGCGTTTTAAAGCCAAAATAGCCGATGATCAGCGCACTTATAAAACCAAATATATAATTGCTGGCTTTTCCTTGGGCAATTAAATTGACGCAGATAATACCTGATAAACCACCCACTAAAGTAATCCAACTAGATGGATTAAAAACGAAGGCTATTAATTGTACGGAAATCATCATTAATAAAAAAAGATAATTTTTTCTTTCCCAGCCTTTAAAGTCATTTA
This sequence comes from Candidatus Enterococcus ikei, assembly GCF_017316105.1. Taxonomy (NCBI): domain Bacteria; kingdom Bacillati; phylum Bacillota; class Bacilli; order Lactobacillales; family Enterococcaceae; genus Enterococcus; species Candidatus Enterococcus ikei. The sequence goes on along the minus strand of NZ_JAFLWD010000023.1, from coordinate 16,730 downwards.
TAATAAAATTTGAATGCATATAAAACAAACCTTTCACTTACAATTATTTATCATTTTCTGCAGAGATGACGACTTATTTAATTTACCTCTGTTTCAGTCACAAGTCAATGAGAATTCTTCTCAATTATTGATTATGAGACATTTTTTATACAACATATTGTGTTTCTTAATTTTAAAAACCTATATATGGTATAAGGAAGCTATTTCACTTCTACAGTTTTAGTAAGTATATCCCTCAAATAAAAAAAGTATCTAAGACTAACAAGTAATTGTTTTGTCTTAGATACTTTTTTTATTCTCTTGATCGATCAGCCAATTTTTCCATTATTATCAATGTCTTCTTCAGTTAAACGTTCGACTTCTTTTACAAACTCTTTGCTTGTTTCAAGATATTCATCATCGTCATCAGATTCACCGTCATAATCGTCTAACACAGAACCCATGATTGCGTTCGAAGGAATCGCATCTGCATTGGCAAACATTTCGATATGTTGATGCAAATTGACAAATTCCATCGGCGCATCCCCACCGTATTCACCATCTAAATTGATCATCATGCGGCTATTAGGCTCTAATGTTTCGGCATGTAAACGACTAGTTTTAGTATAAATTAAACGGCTGTCTTCTATATGTTTACCACCATTTAGCATTAACGCTGCTAGATGTAAAATTTCGAAAACATTAGCTGTTTTGACAATAATCAGAGAAAATTTTCCATCATCCAGTTTTGCATCAGGCGCAATTTGTTCGAATCCACCAACAGAATTGGTCAAGCCTAAGAAAAACATGGACGCATTGCCCTCATAGACTCCTTCGTCATATTCCATCCGCATTTTGATCGGTTTCACACGCGGAAGCATTTCTGCACCTTTAGCTAAGTAAGCCAAGTAGCCAAAAATACTTTTTAATTCTGAAGGAACCTCATAGGTCAATTCAGTTAAATGTCCACCAGCTGCGATGTTGATAAAATAATTATCTTTGGCTTTGCCGATGTCCATTTTAACCGTTTGATTTTTTTTGATAACTTCTGCTGCTTTAACAATATTGTCTCTAGGAATTTTTAATGCTCTTGCGTAATCATTGGTTGTTCCTGCAGGAATGATCGCCATAGACGGTCTTTTTTCTAAAGGAGCAATGCCATTAACAACTTCATTGATCGTTCCATCACCGCCGGCTGCAACAATTAGATCAAAATCTAATTCTGCAACTCGGCGTGCTTCATTTTTAGCAGAATTTTCATCTGGAGTTGTGGCAAAAGCACTAGCTTCATATCCGCATTCTTCCAAGACAGAAAGAATATCAGCTAGATTTTTTTTGACTAGCTCTTTACCTGAAGTTGGATTATAAATCACTCTTGCTTTTTTCATAATCTTTCGCTGCTTTCTATCGTTTTGCCAATTCTTCTTGAAGCAATTTATTTACAACGCCTGGGTTGGCTTGGCCTTTCGTTGCTTTCATGATTTGACCAACTAAGAATCCAACTGCACGATCTTTACCGTTTTTAAAATCATCGACAGATTGTTGGTTATTATCCAATACTTCATTAATGATCGGCAATAATTGTGAAGGATCTGATAGTTGAACTAAGCCTTTAGCTTCAACAACTTCTTTCGCATCCCCACCATTTTCGATCAATTCTTTAAAGACTTTTTTAGCAATTTTAGAACTGATTGTGCCGTCTTCGATCAATGTGATCATGCCAGCTAAGTTAGTAGGTGTTAATTTAGTATCAGGTAACTCGATTTTTTCACTATTCAAGTATGCTGAAACTTCACCCATCAACCAGTTAGATACTTGTTTGGCATCTGCACCTTCATTTAGCGCTGCTTCAAAGAAGTCAGACATTTCTTTTGTTAATGTAAGAACCATTGCATCGTATTCTGGCAAGCCTAGTTCTTTGATGTAACGAGCACGACGAGAGGCTGGCATTTCTGGTAAGCTATGACGCACACGTTCGATCCATTCATCATCAATCGCAAAACGAGGAACATCAGGCTCTGGGAAGTAACGGTAGTCACTTGAACCTTCTTTAACACGCATCAATAATGTTTTGTTAGTTGTTTCATCAAAACGGCGTGTTTCTTGTTGGATTTCTCCACCAGATAGTAACACTTTCGCTTGACGTTTTTCTTCAAAAGCTAAACCTTTTTTAACAAAACTCATTGAGTTCAGGTTTTTAAGCTCTGCTTTTGTACCAAATTCTTCTTGGCCATACGGACGTAAAGAAATATTGGCATCACAACGCATTGAGCCTTCTTCCATTTTCACATCTGAAACGCCAGTAAATAGAATGATTGAACGGATTGCTTCTAAATAAGCATAAGCTTCCTCTGGTGAACGCATATCCGCTTCTGAAACGATCTCGATCAGTGGCGTACCTTGACGGTTTAAATCAACGAAAGAATAGCCGCCATCACCATGAATATTTTTCCCAGCGTCTTCTTCTAAATGCACACGTTCAATACGGATGCGTTTTGTTTTGCCTTCAACTTCGATATCGATCCAGCCATCGTGACCGATTGGTTGATCGAATTGAGAAATTTGATAGGCTTTGGGATTATCTGGATAAAAATAGTTTTTACGGTCAAAATGTGTATCTTTAGAGATTTCACAATTTAAGGCAAGCGCTGCTTTCATTCCAAATTCAAGTGCTTGTTTATTCATGACAGGTAATACGCCTGGGTAACCCCAGTCGATCACGTTTGTATTGCTATTTGGTTCTGCCCCAAAGTGAGCGGGTGCAGGTGAAAAGATTTTAGAGTTTGTTTTTAATTCTACGTGGACCTCAAGTCCGATGACAGTTTCAAAATTCATTAGTCATTCCCCCCTAAGATCACAGGTTTTTTCGTATGGAAATCAGTTGCTTGTTCAAAAGCATATGCTGCTTTGTACATTGTACTTTCATCGAAAGCTTTACCAATGATTTGTAGGCCAACCGGTAAGCCTTCTGAGAAGCCAGCAGGAATTGACATACCAGGTAATCCCGCTAAATTGACTGGAATCGTTAAAAGATCGTTCATGTACATTGTAATCGGATCATTGATGTTTTCACCTAGTCCAAAAGCGACAGTTGGTGAAGCCGGGCCAATGATGATGTCATAATTAGCAAAAACATTATCAAAATCTTGTTTGATCAAGGTTCTAACTTGTCCAGCTTTTTTGAAGTGAGCATCGTAATGTCCAGCACTTAAAGAGAATGTCCCAAGCATAATACGACGTTTTACTTCTATACCAAATCCTTCAGAACGTGAATTTACATAAACGTCTTCTAGATTTTTAACATTTTCAGAACGGTAGCCATAACGAATCCCATCAAAACGTTGTAAGTTTGAGCTTGCTTCAGATGAAGCGATAATATAATAAACTGCTACGCCGTATTTAGAATGGGGTAAGCTAACTTCTTCCACAGTTGCACCTAATGCTTTAAACGTTTCTGCAGCTTTAAGCACAGCTTCACGAACGCCAGCATCCACACCTTCACCCAAGTATTCTTTTGGTAAAGCGACTTTCATGCCTTTGATGTCTCCTGTTAAACCAGCAGTAAAATCAGGCACAGAAGCTCCAGCAGATGTTCCATCTTTTTCATCATAGCCACTAATTGCATTTAATGCCAAAGCATTATCTTTAACGTTTCTTGTCAATGGACCAATTTGATCCAAGCTAGAAGAAAAGGCGATTAAGCCAAAACGAGATACACGTCCGTATGTTGGTTTCATACCAACAATTCCGTTAAATGATGCTGGCTGACGAATACTACCACCTGTATCAGTTCCCAAAGAAACTGCTACTTGACCTGCTGCTACTGCTGCAGCCGAACCACCAGATGATCCACCAGGTACTTTAGAGTGATCCCAAGCATTTTTTGTTTTCTTAAAGAATGAAGTTTCCGTACTTCCGCCCATCGCAAATTCATCCATGTTTAATTTTCCAACAGGAATCATATCTGCTTGATAGACTTTATCCATTACGGTTGCATCATAAATAGGATTGAAGTTATGCAACATTTTTGATGCTGCAGTTGTTAAAATATCTTTGGTTACGATGTTGTCTTTAATTCCGATTGGAATACCAGCTAATGGATTTGACTCAGTGATTCCTTTAAGATCGATCGCTTTAGCTAAGTCTAAGGCTTTTTCTTCACTGATCGTAATGAACGAATCAACATCTTTTTCTGTTTCATTGATGCGTTTTAGCGTAGCATGTGTTAAATCAGTTGCAGTGATTTCTTTTGAAACAAGTAAATCATGCAATTCTGTTAATGATTTATCGTATAATTTTTCCATTATGCACCAGCCTCCCCATTGTCGATAATCGCTGGCACTTTGATGTAGCCATTTTCTGATTCTGGTACGTTTTTCATTAATTCCTTGCGATCCATACCTGGTGTTGCTACGTCTTCTCTCATCACATTGATTGATTGTGCTACATTAGAGGTAAATGGAACGCCTTCTGTATCTACTTCTTCTAATAATTCCACCATATCGATGATTTTTCCTAATTGCTCTGTAAAGTCTTTTAACTCCTCATCGGAAAAAGACAATTTGGACAATTTGGCTACATGTTTTGCTTTTTCTTCACTGATTGCCATGGATACCCTTCTTTCCTTTAGAAAAACTCAGCCGAGCTGTTACTTTCTATTACTTGAAAGACAGCTCTTATGAGTCCACTAGTTCATTTTTATACTGTTAAACGATTATTTACGTTAAGAAAACAGCTTTTTTCTTATTCTATCATAAAATTCTAAGAAATTATGATAGAGATTAAAGAAAATAGTCTGATAATGTAAAAAATAGTATTTAATTTTCTTTTTTATTGCCGTTTTAGTCTATTCAATTGGTTCAACGCTCGTGCTATTGTCCAGTGCGGTAACCATTTGCTGTTCATCCCAGACTTCAATGCCCAAATCTTGTGCTTTCGTCAACTTACTACCAGCATCTTCACCAGCAACAACGATGTCCGTTTTCTTTGAAACACTGCCTGTGACTTTTCCACCTAGATTTTCAATTTTTTCTTTCGCTTCTTCTCGATTATAATGGGTTAATTTTCCCGTTAAAACAACTGTTTTATCTTTGAAAGGTGATTCAACTGCTGCTAATTGGGAGGTGCGGATTCCTTTATATTCAAAGTTCACGCCTGCTTTTTTCAGCTCATCCATCAATTCATGAACCTCTTCATTTTCAAAATACGTCACTAGACTGTCAGCGATGATTTCACCCATCGAATCCAAGGCTACAACTTCTTCTTGTGACGCTTTACTGATCGCCCATAAATCTCCAAAATGTTCGGCTAAAACTTTGGCTGCTTTGGCTCCAACATGACGAATACCTAAACCAAAGATCAGGCGTTCAACAGAATTGTCTCGACTGGCGGCAATTGCTTGATAGATATTATTTGCTGATTTTTCCTTGATTTTATCTAACGTCATCAATTGCTCTTCTGTTAAAAAATACAAATCAGCGACATCAGCAACTAATTCCTTATCATACATTTGCTCCAAAACACGAGGTCCCAAGCCATCGATGTTCATCGCATTTCTTGAAACAAAATGATTCAAACCTTCCTTGATTTGAGCAGGACATTTAGGATTGATACAACGCAAGGCAACTTCTTCATCTAAATGTACCAATTCACTATTACAAACTGGACAATGGGTTGGAATTTCATAAGGTTGGCTATTTTCATCTCGTTTTTCCGTCAATACTTGAGCGACTTCGGGAATAATATCACCAGCTTTATAAATAATCACTGCATCATTTATGCGAATGTCTTTCATTGCAATAAAATCAGCATTATGCAAACTTGCTCGGCTCACAGTTGTTCCTGCTACACGAACGGGTTGCATCACAGCAGTTGGCGTAACAACACCTGTGCGACCGATCGTCCATTCGATTTCTTCAACAACGGTTTGTGCTTCTTCTGGTGGAAATTTATAAGCAATCGCCCAACGAGGAGCTTTAACTGTAAAACCTAATTCATCTTGAATCGTAAATTCATTGGTTTTGATCACGATTCCGTCGATTTCATAAGGTAATTCCATCCGTTTTTCATGGTACTCTTCAATGTATGCCCAAACCTCATCAATATCTTGACATAGTTTTTTCTCAGGATTGGTTCTAAAACCGATTTCTGACAATTCGTTTAGTGCATCAAATTGCGTTTGTGCTGTCATAGGCCCAAAATCAGCCACTGTATATAAAAAGGTACTAAGGTTTCTTTTGGCAACCATGCTAGTATCTAACTGACGTAAGCTACCAGCTGCTGCATTTCTAGGATTAGCAAAAACATCTTGTCCAGCTTCTTCTCGTTCTTTATTCAAATTAACGAAAGATTGTTTTGGCATATAACATTCGCCGCGGACTTCAACTGAGATTGGTTTTTTCAATTCTAATGGAATTGATTTGACTGTTTTTAAATTTTCGGTGATATTTTCACCAACAGTACCGTCTCCACGCGTTGCGCCTTGAACAAATTTGCCATTTTCATATTTCAATGAAATCGCTAGTCCATCTATTTTTAGCTCACAGCAATAACTGACAGGTTTACCTGCTAATTTCTGAACACGTTCATCAAAATCATAAATATCTTCTTTACTGAAACCATCATTTAAGCTATACATTTGCACTTCATGAGTGACTTTTTCAAAGCCTTGCAAAATCTTGCCCCCAACACGTTGAGTGGGCGAATCAGAAGTGATCAAATCTGGGAATTCGGTTTCTATGTCTGATAGTTCTTTATACAAGCGATCATACACATAATCTTCTACGGTCGGTTTATCAGCCACATAATATTCATGGGAATATTGTTTTAACTGTTTCCGTAGTTCTTTTGCTTTGTCTGTCGCTTCGGCTAATGTTAATGGCACTTGCGTCATAATTGATCCCTCCTAATATTAAAAGTGGAACAAATCGTTTCATCCTGTAGAAAATTAGGAACTTAGCATTGAAACGTACGATGTTTCACTACTAAGTTATCTATTTTCATAAGGACTGATTTGTGCTCGTTCGATCTCGACTGAAAAACAGGAAATTATGACTAAGTTGCTTTTACCTTATTCATATTTTTTCAATCGGAGCAAATGCTGCTAATAAGCGTTTGATACCTTTTTCAGGAAAAGCTACATCTAGTTCTAAGTCTTTGGCAGTCCCGCCAACACGAACGACTGTGCCTGTTCCCCACGCTTTATGTTTGACTTTATCGCCTGCTTGCCAAGCCATTGATTCTCCGCCGCTGGCAACTTTATCGGTTACCGGCTGCTTAGTTGGTTGGGCATAAGCTGGTTTAAAGACTTTTGGTTCAAAGGTTCTAGCTGGCGCTTTTGGTGCAGCAATCGAACCTTGTAAATCTAATAATTCTTCGTCAATTTCATCTAAGAAACGGCTCGGGCGATTATATTGAGTTCTTCCATATAATGTTCTCGAAAAAGCATTTGTGATAAATAAAATTTCTTCTGCTCGAGTAATCCCAACATAGGCTAGACGGCGCTCTTCTTCTAGTTCACTTTCCTCTAGCATCGCACGGGATAACGGAAAGACGCCTTCTTCCATTCCTATCAAGAATACAACTGGAAATTCAAGACCTTTCGCTGCATGCAATGTCATCAATGTCACTTGAGACGTACTTTCTTCTAAATTATCCAAGTCTGAAACAAGCGCTAAATCATTTAGGAATACAGCTAATTTTTCATCTGGTGCATCCGCTTCTTCTTCACCTTGGCGTTCATAACGTTTATCGAATTCTTGTGTAACAGTTAAAAATTCATCCAAGTTTTCTAAACGTGCTTGCGATTCTAAATTATTTTGTCTGACCAATTCTTCACGGTAGCCGCTACGTTCTAAAACTTCTTTTACTAATTCGGTAATTGTTAAATATGGAATCATTTGTGTCAAATCTTGGATCATCATGCCAAAACTACCTAATTCTTTACCAGCTTTTCCAGAGATATTTGCCAGATCCACATTTTGCGAAGCTTCTAACAACGACCAACCATGCATCTGAGCAAAACTTCTTAGTTTCTCAACAGAACTTTTACCGATACCTCGTTTTGGTTCGTTGACTACTCGTTCGAAACTAAGTGAGTCCATTGAATTAGAGATAATATTTAAGTAGCCTAAGATATCTTTGATTTCTTTACGATCGTAGAACTTATGTCCGCCGACCATGGTATAAGGAATATTGGATTTAAGCAACATTTCTTCCATCACACGAGATTGGGCATTGGTACGATATAAAACGGCGAAATCACCATAAATGCGGTCTTTTTCACGTATTTCTTTTTGAATTTGTCCCACGATGAATTGTGTTTCATCTCGTTCGTTATCACCACGATAATAAACGATTTTTTCCCCATCCGTATTCTCAGTCCATAATTGCTTGTCCCGACGATTACGATTGTTTTGGATCACATTATTCGCAGCATCAAGAATTTTCTTCGTTGAGCGGTAATTTTGTTCCAACATGATTACAGAAGCATTAGGATAATCCTTTTCAAAATCCAAAATATTCTGCATGTCAGCTCCACGCCAACCATAAATACTTTGGTCAGCATCTCCTACCACACATAGATTTTTAAAACGTGCCGCTAACATATTAACTAACGTGTACTGCGCATGGTTAGTATCTTGGTATTCATCTACGTGAATGTAATGGAATTTATTTTGATAATAATTTAAAGAATCTGGATGTTCATTAAACAAACGAATCGTATTCATGATCAAATCATCAAAATCCATACATTGATTGTTTCTTAATTCCTTTTGATACATCTTATAGCATTTTGCTACGACTTCCTCATAAGGCGTGCCTTGTAATTCTTCGACTTTTTCTGGTGTCTGCAGCTCATTTTTAGCGTTGCTGATCGTGCCTAGAATCGAGCGTGGATCATATTTTTTCACATCGATATTCAGTTCATTCAAAATTCGTTTCATTAATGTCCGCTGTTCAGACGTATCAATGATCGTGAAGTTCCGATTATAGCCGATATGATCGACATCGCGACGTAAAATCCGCACACACATTGAGTGGAACGTAGAAACCCAAACATCGTTTCCGCCAGTTTCCATCAATTTTCCAACCCGCTCTCTCATTTCTTTTGCGGCTTTATTGGTAAATGTGATTGCTAAAATATTCCATGGATTGACATCTTTTTCTTGAATTAAATAGGCAATACGGTGAGTTAAAACTCTTGTTTTCCCACTACCTGCACCTGCCATAACTAATAAAGGCCCTTCTGTATGTAGAACGGCTTCTTTTTGTCTCGGATTCATACCTTGGATCAAGGCGTTTTCTTGTGCCATCATCAACGTCCTCTCTCTTTTTTCAATCTTATACATTATACCAAAAAAAACACAAAAGCTGAACAGATTGAACAAACCTTGATGAATAACCTGTAAAAAGATTTAGTGGTATTTGTTATCTAAAAATAAAATGCAGTTAAAAAATAATAAATGCTCCTAAGGACTCATAAAAAATGAGTATTTAGGAACATTTACAAAATTTAATCTAATTATCGATAAAGAGTGAGACCACAATACATGCAGAGATTTTGCCATGATATGAGAATTTCAATCCACTCACTCAATAAAGAGTGAGACCTAAAGAAACTCGAATCAAGTGGAATGATTGAAAATATTTCAATCCACTCACTCAATAAAGAGTGAGACTCTACCTGTTCTTTAGCAAGTATTTCAGCCTGCTTAATTTCAATCCACTCACTCAATAAAGAGTGAGACAATAGCCATTTTCTTTCCCTCCTTCAGCAAAAAGTATTTCAATCCACTCACTCAATAAAGAGTGAGACTATAGGTTAATGAGTTAGTTTGGAAATGCAGTCTATTTCAATCCACTCACTCAATAAAGAGTGAGACCTTAGCCTGATTTTCTTTGGGACTCAACCCGAGCAGATTTCAATCCACTCACTCAATAAAGAGTGAGACTCCTAAAAAAGAGGCAGAGTCCACTAGACCCTACCTCCATTTCAATCCACTCACTCAATAAAGAGTGAGACAATGACACAAGCTGATCTGGATTGGGTTGAGGAAATTTCAATCCACTCACTCAATAAAGAGTGAGACACCTTACTTAAACCAGTCCAATAAGTACCATTTATTTCAATCCACTCACTCAATAAAGAGTGAGACCGTGAAAAAGAACCAAATGCTTTACACATTTGTCACTTTCCACTTTAAATCTTTTCTGAAAATGAGAAAAAAATTAAAAAACCACCGATTCAACCCTATTTCAGGTCTAAAATTTGGTGCGGATCTCCCAGTGATTTCATGTTCACTTGAGGTTCGCACCAAACTTCCAGAAATTTCTCAAATCCTACTCTATTACATTCCAGTATAATGATTCTTTCAACAGAAGTCACGAACTAATGAAAAACTATTCGCCTATTTCTTTACTTAAGTTACTCACGATCTCTTCATTCACATAAACAGAAACTTCTCCACCGTTTACTGGAAATTTTCCTGCGCCTGTTTCATCTAAAGTCACTTTGGTTGGATTGTTTCCTAAGATATCGATGAATGTTTTACCAGCATGTACAGCACTGATCGTCATGATTTTTTCACCAGCTTGGGCATTTGTCATTACAACTGCATACCCAGATTTTTCCCGATCAAATGTTCCAGTCCTTATCCAGCCAACCACATTAGGATCATCAAAATAATCCATTTCATTTCCATAAGCCAATTGCTCGCGGATTTTTAACAATAAATCTAAATCTTTACCGACAGGATCAACATTTTGAGAGGGAATGCCAAACAAATCTCCCCAAAATACCACAGGTGTCCCCGCTTTTCTAAGTAGAATCAATGAATACGCATGAACTTTGAACCAGCCATCCACCCATGATTCTAAACTTTGACCTTTTTGAGTATCATGATTATCAACAAAAGTCACTGCCCATTCTGACCGTTCTTTAGCTAACGTTCCTTCAAAAATATTGCGCATATCATAACGCCCATCTGAATGAGCTGCTTCATAAAAATGATAATGTAACGGAACATCAAATAAAGAAATTAGCGTCCCAGAACTATCGATATAGTTGGTCAATTTTTCAAGTTCCCCATTCCAGTATTCACCAACAACAAATAAATCTTTTCCTTTTTCTTTCCTTCTATTTAATAACCAATCCACAAAATAATTAAATTGGATATGTTTGACCGCATCCAAACGATACCCATCAACATCTGTCAACGCTTGGTACCATTGCCCCCATTTATCCAGCTGTTCAACAGTTTCAGGATACTCCATGTCCAAATTACAGCCCATCAAATAATCGTAATTGCCATTTTCATTATCTACTTCTTGGTCCCAGCCTTTTCCATCAAAATTAAAAATGCCGTGATCTTTTCGGCGATCATCATAATCAACACCTGAAAAATTTTTCCAAGTCCAAATGTAGTCATTATACTTTTGGTTTCTGCCAGGAAAAGTAAATTTTGTCCAAGCTGAAATTTCTTCTTCACTACTAATTGCTTCATTTCGATTATCTGCTCGGTACTTTATCGCTGAAACAGCCTCTTCTTCATCTGCTCCGATAAAATGGTCAAAAACGATATCTCCATATACTTCCATTCCAACTTTTTTCAATGCTTTGATACAAGTTAAATACGCTTCTATTGTCCCATATTTAGTTGGAATTGTTCCTTTTTGGTCAAACTCTCCTAAATCATACAAATCATATGGCGCGTATCCCACATCAGCCAGTCCATTCGCCCCTTTATAGGCAGGCGGAAGCCACACACCATTGATTCCTTTTTTATGTAATTCTTCTGCCAATTCAGTCAAACGTTGCCAATGTTGCCCATCTTCTGGCAGGTACCATTCAAATCCTTGCAATATTGTACGATTATTCATACGTATCCCTCCGATTTATCCTACTCCCATTAAGCCAAAGAATAAACATCTTTGTCAAATGATAAAATTCCAGCTCTTTTTACCACGAATGACCGTTTACAATCACATTTGATCGTTTGTGACCGTTTTTGATTGCATCAACAAATAGAATGTGCTATTATAAGCAATGAAAAGAGGTGTGAAAATGCTTACAGAAGAAAGACATCAAGCCATTTTACGTTTATTAGATCAACAATCAGTTGTTAAATCACAAGAATTATCAGTTCTGCTTAACGCATCCGAATCAACAATTCGTCGTGATTTACAAGAACTAGAAGACGCTGATTTATTAGAACGTGTTCACGGCGGTGCAAAACGAATTTTAAATTTAGGCTTCGAACAAGACATGATCGAAAAATCAGTCAAAAACACGCAAGAAAAACAAGTAATTGCTTCATTAGCAGCCCAATTTGTTTACGATGACGATGTTATTTATCTGGATGCAGGCTCTACTACTTTAGAAATTCTGCCTTTTTTAGCAGGTAAAAATATCACAGTCGTTACAAACTCCGTACATCATGCAGCTAAACTTGGAGATTTAAATATCAATACGGTCATTCTTGGTGGCTCATTAAAATTATCAACTAAAGCAATTATTGGTTCAACCGCAATGGAACAACTTCGTCATTTCCGTTTCAATAAAGTGTTTATGGGAATGAATGGCGCTCACCTTGAATTTGGATTGACTACACCAGATCCTGAAGAAGCAGCTTTAAAACGATTAGCTATCGCTCAAGCTGAAGAAGCCTATGTATTGATCGATCAGACAAAATTAAACAAAGTAACTTTCACAAAAGTAACTGAGCTTGAAGATGTAATACTTCTTACCAACCATTGCTCACCAGAATTACTTGAACAATTTCAGAAAAAAACAACGATCAAGGAGGCAGCACAATGATTTATACAGTGACATTAAATCCTTCAATAGACTATATCGTCCATGTAGAAGGATTAAAATTAGGTGATTTAAATCGGATGACTAACGACTTTAAGTTACCTGGCGGCAAAGGAATCAATGTTTCACGAATTTTAAAAAGAATCCAAGCTGAATCGACTGCGCTAGGTTTTCTAGGCGGATTTACAGGAAATTTCATATCTGATTGGCTTGCGGCAGAACAAATTCAAACAAAATTTACACCTGTTCGTGAAGATACTCGTATCAATATTAAATTAAAATCTGAGACTGAAACTGAAATCAACGGATTAGGTCCTGCCATCAGCAATGAAGAAACGCAAGAATTGAAACAAACATTAAGTATGATTACCGCTGGTGATATCGTTGTTCTATCTGGAAGCACACCTGCAACACTGCGAAAAGGATTTTATGAAGAACTGATTCAAATCATTAAAGATAAAAACGCTGAATTTATCATTGATACAACGGGCGAAGATTTACTAAATGCGTTACCAAATAAACCGTTGCTTATCAAGCCAAACAACCACGAACTTGCTGAATTATTTGATGTCTCATTTCAAACGATCGATGATATCTTGCCCTTTGGTGAACGTCTGTTAGAAGAAGGTGCAAAACATGTGATCATTTCTATGGCTGGCGATGGTGCTTTATTGTTCACAAAAAACGGCACGTATCGTTCAAATGTGTTAAAGCGTCCTTTAAAAAATTCAGTTGGTGCAGGCGATTCAATGATTGCAGGATTTGTCGGAACATTTGCACAGACCAATGATCCAGTTGAAGCATTCAAATGGGGCGTGGCTTGCGGCAGCGCAACTGCTTTTTCAGATGATTTAGCAACCGCTGACTTAATCAATAAATTGATTTCAGAAGTTGAAATAGAAAAAATAAACTAGCTTTACATTATCTAGCTACTCGGGCTTACCTTTCGGAAAAAAACTAAACGAGCCCGCTTCGCTTTTAAACTTAGGAGGAAAAACAATGAACATCAAAGACTTACTTGTCAAAGACGTGATGATCATGGATTTGCAAGCTACCGATAAAAAAGGTGCGATCGATGAAATGGTCCAAAAAATGTATGATGGCGGTAGAATTTCTGATATCGATACTTATAAAGATGGCATTTTAGCCCGTGAAGCACAAACTTCAACAGGTCTTGGCGACGGAATCGCTATGCCTCATGCTAAAAATAGTGCAGTAAAAAAAGCAACTGTCTTGTTTGCCAAAAGTAATAATGGCGTTGATTATGAAGCCTTAGATGGACAACCAACTTACCTATTCTTTATGATTGCTGCTCCTGAAGGTGCTAACGACACTCATTTACAAGCCTTAGCTGCTTTATCTCGTTTGTTGATCGATCCTGATTTTGTAGGGAAATTAAAAGAAACAAAAACGCCAGAAGATGTTCAAAACCTATTTCAATCTGCTGAAGAAGCAAAAGAAGCAGAAGAGAAACAAGAACAATTAGAAGAAGCTGCTAAAAACAAGCAACATACGAATCGTAAATTTGTTGTTGCCGTTACAGCTTGTCCAACTGGAATCGCGCACACATATATGGCTGAGGATGCGTTAAAGAAAAAAGCGAAAGAAATGGGCGTTGATATCAAAGTCGAAACAAATGGTTCAGAAGGAATCAAAAACCGTTTGACTGCTGAAGATATTGCTCGTGCTGATGGTGTAATCGTAGCTGCTGATAAAAAAGTTGAAATGAATCGTTTTGACGGCAAAGAACTAGTCAATCGACCTGTTAGTGATGGAATTCGTAAAACAGAAGAATTGATTACTTTAGCAACTAGCGGTACAGCACCGACTTTCCATAGTTCTGAGTCAGATACAAGTGAAGAAGATGGCTCTGCTGACGGTTCTGTAGGTTCTAGAATCTATAAAGACTTGATGAATGGTGTTTCACATATGCTGCCATTTGTTATCGGCGGTGGAATCGCTATTGCTCTTTCATTTATGATCGATCAATTTATCGGAGTACCACATGATCAACTGCAAATGCTAGGAAATTATAACGATGCAGCTAGTTGGTTTAATCAAATTGGTAGTGCAGCTTTTGGATTTATGTTACCGGTTCTAGCTGGATTTATTGCTTCAAGTATTGCTGATCGTCCAGGTTTAGTCGTTGGTTTTGCTGCAGGAGCGCTAGCGAATACTGGTGGTGCTGGTTTCCTAGGCGCATTAGTCGGTGGTTTCTTAGCTGGATATGTTATTTTGTTCTTGAAAAAAATGTTCAAAGGTTTACCTAAATCTCTTGATGGTATCAAAACGATTTTATTTTACCCAGTATTTGGTTTACTGATTACGGGTGGTTTGATGCTTTTAGTCAATATCCCAATGAAGGTCATCAATGATGGATTAAATAATTTCTTATTAGGATTAGATGGAACAAATGCGGCACTTTTAGGTGCATTACTTGGCGGGATGATGGCCATTGACCTAGGTGGTCCAATCAACAAAGCAGCTTATGTATTTGGTACAGCTTCGATCGCTGCAAGTGTTACAGAAGGCGGCAGCATTATCATGGCTTCAGTTATGGCTGGTGGTATGGTCCCCCCTTTAGCTATTTTTATCGCAACATTGATCTTCAAAAATAAATTTACACAAGATCAAAAAGATGCTGGATTGACAAACTTAGTAATGGGATTATCTTTTGTAACAGAAGGTGCGATTCCTTTCGCTGCCGCTGATCCATTACGTGTAATTCCAAGTTTCGTCGTTGGTTCAGCCTTAGCTGGCGGTTTAGTTGGCGGATTCGGCATCCGTTTATTAGCCCCACATGGTGGTGTATTCGTCGCTCTTTTATTGAGCCATCCAATGTTATATCTAGTCTTTATCGCCATCGGTGCTGTTGTTTCTGCTGTTGTTTTAGGCATTGTTAAAAAACCAGTTCAACAATAGTCTTTTACTAAGTAGAGTGTGTGAAACAAAAGTGATTTTTACTTTTATTTCACGCACTTTTTTTATTTAATGAGAATCTTGATATTTTTGGTCTATATCATTAGCTTTAAAAAAATATCTATATTAAAATTATACATAAGAAAGACACATTCTTTACAAGGTTAAATTTTTTGGCAAGAAAAACAATCATTTTTTAGAATAATCAGAAAGGATGACTATAATGATTTTCCATTATAGCGGTTTTTTTATATGAACAGATTATTAGGTAAAGTAATGTTGATTACAGACAGTGAAAGTAGTATTGGTGCAGCAACTGCTAAATTAGCTTCAAAAGAAGGAGCAATTGTTGTTTGTACAGGTAAAAATTTAGCTAAGATAGGCGCTGTACTATCGAAAATAAAACAGACTGGCGGTATCGTTTCAGCTTTTCAACATGATGTCAGTTCTATCTATAGTTGGCAAAAAGTCCTTTCTAATACAGTAAAAAAATATGGAAAAATCGATGTTTTAGTCAATACTGCTGGAATTTCTTCTCCAAAAATGGTTTTAGATTTATCAGCTGATGATTGGCAAAAAATTCAAGAAATTGATTTAAATAGTTTTACCTATGGCTTAAAAGAAGTCATTCCGTTGATGATGAAAAATGGCGGCGGATCAATCATAAATGTTTCCTCACTTGAAGGTTTAGTAAATTTAGCAGATGAACATCCTTATGCCGCAGCTAAAGATGTTATCCGCTCACTTTCACTTGATACAGCATTTGAATACGCTGAGCATAATATTCGTGTAAATTCAATTTGTCCAGGTACCATTGATACACCTATGATCGAAACTTCTTTTCCAAATATCAACACTTGTTATAAAAAATCTGTACCGTTTCCTTACCTAGGAAAACCTGAAGATATTGCTAATGGAATTATTTATCTAGCTTGTGATGAAGCTAGCTTTGTTACTGGTGCTGAATTAATCATCAAAGGCGATAGAATTGCTATGTAAATAAAGAAAGACTGAGATC
>NZ_JAFLWD010000022.1:0-33464 GCF_017316105.1 Candidatus Enterococcus ikei | reverse complement strand
AAAATATTTTTTAGGTATAACTTTTATTCTATTATAAAACATCCTTTCAACAAGTCAATTACTATTTTACTATTTCTTACGCTCAATTGACTTAAATCATATATATAACGACCCTTTATTAAACAGACTATACTGTCAGCCGATTGCTTGAATATCAGTAATCACTTGCATTATTTCCAAGCAACCTAAATACTCGTCTACTTTATTTTTTAAAGTATACTAATAGCGGAACAATGAGCATTGATGACAGTTAAAGATTTCTCAAAAAATTCTAAAGTAAGTCTGGCGTATATAAGGTATACTAGTAAATAAAAATAGGAGGCTCATATAATGGATTATAAAATGACAGAAAATACCGTTTTCCCATTAGTCGAAGTGGCGTTACAAACAGGTCAAAGCATTCAATTAGAAAGTGGTGCAATGGTTTATCATAATGGAGAAATCAATCTTGAAGGAAAAATGAACAGCAATGGTAAGTCAGGTTTTGGTGGTGCTATTCGTGCTTTAGGACGTTCAATGTCCAGCGGTGAAAGCTTCTTTATCACAAAAGCATCTGGTTTAACAGATACCGCAAAAATCGCTTTAGCTCCAGCCACACCAGGGACCATCAAGGAACTGCAAGTGGGGTCAGAACATTGGCGTTTAAATACAGGAGCATTTTTAGCTTGTGATTCAAACGTTACTTATAATATGAAACGCCAAAAGCTTAGCGGAGCTATCTTTGGCGGAACTGGTGGTTTATTCGTAATGGAAACAGCCGGCTCCGGCTCGTTATTGATCAATAGTTATGGCGATATCGTTGAAATCCATTTAGATGGCACTAAACCTTTTATTGTAGACAATCAACATGTTGTTGCTTGGTCTGAGTCATTAGATTACAACATCAAAGTAGCTTCTGGAATGTTTGGCTTCACAACAGGCGAAGGCGTAGTCAATGAATTTCACGGTACTGGAACAATTATGATTCAAACGAGAAATATTGAAGGATTAGCAGGTTTGATCAGTCCATTTATAAGTTCAGGTTCATAAAACAGAAGACAAAAAACAGTCGTACGAACATCCATATTCGGATTTTTGCACGGCTGTTTTTTCACTGTATTATTATTTTTTTTCAAATACGCATATAATTTTTCTAAAAATCAACAAATCCCGCTTCTTTTTCTTGTGAAAACAAATGATGTTTCTCTGCAATGATTTGATCAAAAAACAACGCTTCCGACACACTGTAATAAGGAATTACATACATACTAACTAATCCAAAACTAGCGATCGTTGCAAATTGCCAAAAAATGAATGAATAAGAAAAGATCAAATACTCCAGCTTATAACCGTGCATCAGCACTTGGCTAAGCGCCATTGCTTCTTTGGGTGTTAGTTCTGGATCCTTTTTCAATAAATAATTTGTCATTCCATAGGATAACTGCTTGATGATACCAGGAATGAAAAAGAGTAACGACCATAAAAATGTGTACAAGGTCACCAAAAGATTAGCGATTACTGTCCGTTTGCCGTTTACTCTAATAAAATCTGTAAAAACTGTTTTAAAGCTAAAACTTTGACCCTCTACATTATCAATCGCTGCCCATTGAACCATCCCACGATATAAAATTGTTACAACCACCAAACAGATACTAACTATAAATGCAAAAACTCCGCTAATACTTGCTTGTGTAGTTGTTGTTTGCTTATAGGTAACCGTCTGTGTTCCGTTTTTCAATGGTACGGCTGATACAGTTGAGAGGGAATTTAGTTTTTTCCCAGTATACTCATCTTCGTCATCATAATCATAGGAATCATTTTCATAAAAACCATCATCGAATCCTTCATCATAGCCATCCGAATAACCGTCTTCATAACCATTTCGATACTCATTGTTAGATCGATTAGATTTTTCCGAGTATTCATCTTGCCAAGAACGATAGTCATTTGATTGATCTACAACTCCCTCGGACGATTGAAACAAAAAAATTGTAGAGAATAAATAGATAAATAATGCCACACATGGAAGAATTGCGATTAAACTCCAGTTCCCGTAATGTCCATGTAAATGAGCTTGGGCCTTTTTCTTTAATTCACTTCGAATCATAAAATAATCTCCTTTTAACTCCCTTAGAAAAATTGTCTATAGTCGTTACTATGTATTTTTCTAGCTTTTCTAATTATACCCTTTAATTCATTAGTACGACCACTCAATTCCTTTGATTTTTGTTGAAATTTATGAGAAAAAGTTGGATTAAAAAACTCACTCTAAACAGAGTGAGACCTTATAAATGGAAAGTAGAAGCTTTTGCTATCTGTATTTCAATCCACTCACTCTAAACAGAGTGAGACTTGAATCCTGGATCAGATAAACCTAAAGTAAACATTATTTCAATCCACTCACTCTAAACAGAATGAGACCATATTTATTTGACAGGTTTCTTTCGCCGTAGAGATTTCAATCCACTCACTCTAAACAGAGTGAGACTCGTGTACTGATAAATTTAGTGCTTTGCTTATTTATTTCAATCCACTCACTCTAAACAGAGTGAGACGGACATTTAGTTCAATGATTACTGAAGCTATCCTATTTCAATCCACTCACTCTAAACAGAGTGAGACTTAAAAGTCCCGCTAAGTGGTTAGCATGGCGCAAAATTTCAATCCACTCACTCTAAACAGAGTGAGACCCGGCACTCAAAACTCAGAACCGCAACATGTAGATATTTCAATCCACTCACTCTAAACAGAGTGAGACATTTCAAACTTTGGCTCCGTTTGTCGTGTCAGCATTTCAATCCACTCACTCTAAACAGAGTGAGACCGTTGGATCTGGAAAGACCTATCATGCCGTAAAAATTTCAATCCACTCACTCTAAACAGAGTGAGACTGTGAAATACAGCATTTCTCAAAGAAAAACGACAATATTTCACCTAAAACAACCTATAAAATGTGAATTCAATGAGAAAACCAACCCGAAATAGCCCTTTCCTCACGAAAATCAGGTGCGAATCCCCCAGAGATTTCATGTGCACTTGGGGTCCGCACCATGAAATTCACTGTTACAAATTAAACATCAACTTCTTAATTGTATCCGAAAGTAGTGTACTCGCTAAATTACTGAATACATCTGACGTAAATTGCGGTGCATATTTTTTCAAGAACGCTGTGACTTTTCCTTCATCTCTTGATGTTGATTCCATCAACAATTTTGAACATGCTTGAAATTCTTCACTATTTTGTGGAAGTTTTGTCAATGTTGTCATGATCTCTGCTGAAAAATTATCCCAATCGATCTCTGCGCTTTTGCTGTTCGTTACTTTGTTATTATTTCCAATCACAACGGTTGAATGATTGATACCGCCAAAATCATTACCACTTATTTTCATTTACTCACCTCATTATTTTCTCCAGATACAACTGTGCTATCGTTAATACTTTGATCATTGACACTACTATTCACTTCATTTTGATCACCCGATACAACGGTACTATCATTAATACTTTGATCAACATTTACAATTTTTTGATCGATCATAATATTTTCTTGTTTCATATTGATGATCACTTTTTCTTTTCGGTGATCGTCATTAATACAACTTTCGATCACTCCACGAGCTTCTTCAGCAAATTCTTCATTTTCGCAATGAATCAAATAGGTAAAACCCGAATTAAGATTTAAATACATATAATAACCTTTGTTCAAGTTACTCATAATGACCAAATAAATATAAAATCCAGTAATGATCATTCCCAAGATGCCCCAAAAAGTAAAATTTGCTGATAAAATTCCAGAAAAAATAAACAATAGCCCTGCTATCCATGGTATTTTTGAATCTGGTTCTGCTACAAATATTTGAGAAACATTGCTGATTTGAAGTGTACGATCATCCAAAGCGATGACATTTTTTTCTACTGAAATCTGAGTTGGATCTATTTTGCTTTTTCCACTAAGTTTCAAATTGAATTTTCCTAACATATTCACCATTTCCATTCGTATTTGTCCCTTTCATTATTTTTTTCATCCATAGATATAATAGCATAAATCAAAATCTTTTAGAATAAAATTAAATCCTTTTAGTCAAACAAATATTAAAAAATAAAAATAGCTTTCGTAAATAGTTATTTTACGAAGGCTATTTTAACAATTTTTGTTAGAACGAGGACTGCCACAATTTATAATTCATACACTTTTTCTACACTACCATCTATATCAACAAAATAGTTACTACTATTTTCTCGATCACAATAAACAGTTACTTGTCCCTCATTTAAAAAATGCGTGGGATCGATTCTCAAGAGCTGACTTTTAAAGAGATAGGTTTCTCCCTCCTCATTTTTGTAAGAACACATGAGTCTCATCCCATATCCGTTATATATTCTAATTGAAGAAGATGCAAGTTGATTCACTTTCGCCCGAAGCGCTCGTCCTTCCTCTTTCAGACGTTGTTGCTGCCTTCTCTTCATCTTATTCCAGATAATCACAATACCACCAATAACAGTTGGAATCATTCCAACAAAACCAAATACGAGTAAAAAAATAAGTCGAAATATGCGAACATTTTCTAATGAATATGGTTGTGTAACACCATTTATAGTGAAATGAAAATTATCTGGTGTAATAGGTACAACTTGCACAACGAGAGCCGGAATCAAGAAAAGTCCCCCCACAACACATAGCAAAACTCCGAACAAAGTAACATTTATATAAAAAGATTTCTGTTTTGATTCTCTATTTTTCATTTATTCTCCTTTTTGTTCAATTCTAATCGTTCTTGAAAGTAACTATGAAAAGCCCAAAAAGAGGTGTCTACTGCACCTCTTAAATTGTTACATATCTGAATACAGTTACACTAAAGTTCTGCCTTTGAGAATCAAAATCACAAGAATCGCAGCCATCGCTGAAACACATCCACTTTGAATCATTGCCAGAATATTATACGTTTTTCCTATGCTGTTTTTTTTCACCATTGATTGCATAACAACTGTAACAACCAAAGCAACCACTGACAAGATCAATAATAATACCAACAAAGCTCCCAACCTCCTTTTTAAATTTAACCTCTCTTCATTGTATCAATCATTTTGTAAGAGATAAACCGTTTTTTTGATACTTTAGAATTATTAGTTTTTTTCTATAAAATAATTGGGAGTTTTATACCCTATCTTCAGAATAAAATAAAACTGCATAAGCAGCTTCTCAACAATCAGCGACTTACACAGTTTATTTTATATTCTCACTTCTGGTTTTCCCTTATAACGATTCACATAATGTTGCTCTAGCCAACTTTGCCCCCAGCCAATTGCCACGCAAAGCAGCCAATAAATCACCGCGACTAAAATATACATCGTCATATAATCAAAGGTTCTTCCCCCAACGATTTTGGCTTTTTGAAAGATATCAGGAATCGTGATCATTGCCGCCAACGATGTTCCTTTTAACAAATCCATTGCAACGTTACCTAAAGCTGGAATTGAGATTCGAAACGCTTGGGGCAAAATAATTTTACGCATCACTTTTCCAAAGGGTAAACCCAACGCATAAGCTGCATCCCATTGCCCTGCTTCAACCCCTGCGATCGATCCTCGATAGATTTCCGCAATAAACGCACTACTTGTCAAACTGAAACAAATACAAGCCGCCGTTAGCGCACTTAGCTGATAAGGCAAGCCAAAATACAAAAGAAACAACAAAACCAAACCTGGAACC
Source organism: Candidatus Enterococcus ikei (assembly GCF_017316105.1). Classification (NCBI taxonomy): domain Bacteria; kingdom Bacillati; phylum Bacillota; class Bacilli; order Lactobacillales; family Enterococcaceae; genus Enterococcus; species Candidatus Enterococcus ikei. Next base: position 27,774 of record NZ_JAFLWD010000022.1, on the reverse strand, counting down.
CCTCGTAAAAAGGAAATATAAAAACGCACAAATCCTCTGATCACCTTCGAAGGCAGCATCCCTAATACGGTCAAAAGAATACCAAGAACATTTCCCATCAAGAACGTCACCAAGCTAATCCCAATCGTATAAGGCAAACCAGTGAGAAGAAATGGAATAGAATCAATCATTAATTGAAAATCAATTTTTGGTATATACATCTATTCTGCTGAAACACTTTCTGTCACTTTTTCTTTTGGCTCAACAGAGACATCTGTTTGGAAATACTTTTCAGATATTTTTTTCATGGTTCCATCAGTTTGCATCACTTTCAATGTCTGATTTATTTTTTTGCTTAGTGCAATGCTGTCTTTTTTCATTAAAAAGCCAGTAGAATTTGCATTAAAATAGACACCTTCTAAAATTTTAACTGGAATATCTGGTAACGCGCCTACTGACATTTTTTGTAAATAATAATCATTTAAAATAACATCAGTCCGACCATTCGCCACATCCGTCAAGTATTGATCATTTGTCGCGTTATCGTAGGTTACTAGCTTAGCACCATATTTTTCAGCTATTTTCATATAGTTTGTATTTGGTTCTCCAGCGGCTTTTTTACCTTTTAAATCTTCAAGAGAAGCAATCCCAGAATCATCACTTTTTCGAACGATCATGCTGTCAAATGAGTACTTGATTGGTGAAGACAAGATAAATTTTTTCCCTCTGTCCCCAGATAAACCGAAATCATTGGCCGCTAAATCTGATTCCCCTTTATCCACTGAAGTGATTTGCCCATCGACATTGTATTCTTTAAACTCAACATCAAGCTCTAAACGTTTGCCAACTTCTGTGATTACATCCACATCATAACCCGTTAATTTATTTTCATCATTATAGTAAGAAGAAGGGAATAACGTTCCTGAGGTTGCAACAGTTAATTTTTTTGCATCCTCTACTTTTTTCCAGCTTTCATCTTTTCCAGCTGACTTGTCTTGAGTTCCACCACACGCAACTAACATTAAACTTAATGCAACAATACTAAAACTAGCTAATACTTTCTTCATTAGAACCTCCTATGATTCACGATAATAGTTTGGTAGTAAAAATTTCTGCTCTTGTTCAAATAACTTTCCGACTTGGAAAAGAAGATCTTCTCTGCCTTTTGATGCCATAAATTGAATACCTAGCGGTAAACCAACTTCTGCTATATGGGTCGGTAAACTGATTGCCGGCTGTCCTGTTAAATTTGCAAGCTGAGTATATGGCGTGATCGTCAAACTTTTTTCAAACATGTCATAGATTAAATCTTTTAACTGTAAAACTGATAACGATTCAGATTGAGCTAAGTCTTTCCGAATTTGATCACTCTGTAATTCTGCATCAATTTTAGGTGCGATATCAGCTGCGGTCGGCGTCAATAACAAATCATATTCCTCAAATAATTGCTCCATTTTATACGCCGCTTGATCCCACAGTTGTAGCGATCGTGTATACTGACTTGCTGGTATTTGTAAACCATATTGGTAAATTCCCCATGTCATTAATTCCATGTCACTCTTAGTAAGCGGTCGCTGAATTGCCTGTTGAATTCCTTCAAACATAGCGGCCGTTTCTGCGCCATTCATTAGATAATAGCTGTCGATCAACTGACGTCCGTTTACTGGATAAGGAATTTCAGTTACTTCATGTCCTTGTTGTTCTAAAAAATGTGCTGCATTGTGCGTCGCTTTTACCGCCTCTACTGAAACAGGTGTCCCAACTGGAGACTCTGTCAAAAAAGCGATTTTTAAGACTTTTTTCTCTGCTGCTGATTGATGAGTCCACTCCGCTTTCGGCGCTTGATACGGTGCTGCTTTTTCTGTTCCACGTAAATGATAAAACAATGTTTCCGTATCGCGCATAGAAACAGTCAAAGCAAAATCAATCGAAGCTCCTTGCCAGCCACGCCAACCATCAGGTCCAACTGGCATACTGCCACGTGTTGGTTTGAGACCAATCAAACCACTGAACGAGGCTGGAATCCGAATCGAACCACCGCCATCACTTGCCCCAGCAATCGGAAACAAGCCACTAGCGACTGCAGCGGCCGCACCTCCACTAGATCCACCAGGTGAATAATCCAGATTCCACGGATTTCTAGCTGGGCCGTAAATAGTCGGATCAGAAATATTTTTAAACCCAAACTCAGGTGCATTAGTTTTCCCTAAAGGTATAAAGCCTAATCGTTCCAACCCTTTCACAAAGTTATCCGTAGAAGTCGCACGATTTTCTTTAAATAAACGAGAACCTGACGAAGATTTCATTCCAGCTTTGTCTTGTCCTAGCATTTTCAATGGAATAGGCAAGCCAAAAAAAGGACCAATATCTGCTCCTCTAGATTCGTATTCTTGTTTTGCTGCTTTTGCATCCCAATCGACAAATGCATTTAATTCAGGATTTAGCTTTTTTACTTGTTGCGCACGTTCATCGATCCATTCTGTGACGCTTAGTTTTTTCTCTTGAAATTGTTTTGCGTAGTATAAGCCGTCTTTCATGATCATCCCCCTTATAAACCGATGACTTTATTATACAGGTTGGTGGGGAATTTTTAGGTTATTTTGCTTGGAGAGGTTTTTCCACAAAAATAAAACAAATGTAGTTAAAAATAACAAATATATAATCAGGAAAATTTATATGCTCTATCCTAAAAGAGAAACTAGGAGCATAACTTCCCTAGTTTCTCTTTCTATTATTTTGATAGATTAAAAATATTCTGCAATTATTTCCACGTCACAATATGGCTAGAACCTTTCATAAACAGGTTAGGGAGAGCATAAGGAGATATTATAGATGGAATAACCATATGTTCTCCTTTTTTGTTTGCAAAGTAATAACATTGCATAACTATCTTTGAACAATACGTAGGATTTAAGTCAAATCGATTCCCACTAAAACCATAAGAATAATTTTTATCTCTAATATTATCATTTCCCCATTTTCCAGCTGCAAGATTCCTGTAAAAAGTTGAGTTAGGACGATAAACTTTAGTCCAACTGTTTGGAGCTAACTTTTTAGTATTCTGCATCCAACTAAAAATTCCTCTAACAGTAGGTTTTTGACCGTAGCCTTCGATACTTAGTATATTTCCATCAGCGAGAAAAATACCTGCATGACCTGTTAATCCATTGGAAGAAGTTGCGTTTGTGACTAAAATATCTCCAGCCATAGGTGATCCTGCAACATTACGTGCCTCTGGTATTACAGGATCAATAGGTTCTGGCGTATTCAAAAATTGGCGATAATCTTCAAAATCTACCTCTTCTGAAAGTAATCCCTGTTCAATTAAGCTATTATATTCTTTCAAATCAGCGGACGGATCTGATAATGTAAAAGCTCTTCTAGCACTTCTCATTTGCTCTTCTTGTTCGAATTGATCAAGTTTTTCACCTGTGAGAGAATACTTGACCATTACATCACTAAGTTCGTCTGCAAGTGTATTTGTTGGATACACAATCATCGCAAAAATAACTAAAACAATACTAACTAACAACTTTTTCATAATTCACTCTCCAAATATTATTTTTCTAGTATTCACTATTTCGGACTTATCCGTAATATAACTTAGTTCTGTCTCTTTAGTATTATAATAATACGTAAAAATATACTCATAAGGACTATGTTTTACTTCAAAAAAATACTGATATGCTGAAAACTTAATATTTTTCATTCCTCTAACTTGAACTAAATCATCTTGTTTAACATCTAACATTTCTAACTCATTATTAAAACTTTTCTGCGCAATACCTTTTCTATAAGTTTGATATACTATCACACTGGTTACAATTAAAATAAGCATCAAACTAAATAAACCAAACTTTTTGATATTCAATAACGCCTCCTAAAAAAAATATTTACGACTTATAAAAAAAGAATAAAGAAAGCGCAATCATTTGTCAACATATTTTTTCAAAATATTTGATTTAGCTGTCAAACTATTAACAACTATTCAGCATCTGTCCTTATTACATGTACCATTCAGATTACAGTAAAAAGACATCTGTTGATAAATCGTGCAACTTCTTCTAATCTGCTAGAAACTTGTTTACTAAACCAATAATTCTATTTCTCAAGTGCATTCTTTTATTTTGCTGCATTGACTTTTTCTAAAACAATTGTATCGCCCTTTTTACTCAGATAATAAAAAAATCAAGTTAACTCCTTCTTCATGATCAAATCGATTTGTTCGTCCTCACCCATATAAAAAGAATGCTCTCCTACCTGAGTAAATCCCATCTTATGATAAAATTTCAGTGCAGAAAAATTACGCTCCCAGACACCTAACCAGATAGCTGTCTTGTTTAAATCCTTTGCTCGTTCTATCGCCTTGTTATACAGCGTTTTTCCAAGTCCTAATCTTTTGAAATTCGAATCAATATAAATACGTTCGATTTCTAAGGTATCTTCTCCGATAGTTTCAGTTTGAGCATCATTTATATTTATTTTTAAATAGCCAGCTAGTTCTTCATTTGAATAAATAAAATAAAACTCTGAATGTTTATTTTGAAGCTCACTGGTTAATTTTTCGTCCGTATAGGCTTGGGCAAGATAATTCTTTAAATCTTCTGTGGTATTCTCTTGTGCGAAAGTATCTGTAAAAGTTTTGATACTTAATGCTTTCAATGTTGCTAGGTCCTCTACGGTGATTTTTTGGATTTCTATCATCGGTAATTATCCTTCTTTCTATTATTTTTTAGTACTTAAAATAAGCTATACAATAATTGTTCTCTAATCACACCAACAAAATATTTTGTTTCAAGTAAGAACAAACGTGTTCCAGATTTCAAACTAAATATCCATCTTAACATTCATTTTTTATATTACTTTTCTTTATATATTCACTGCCATAAGAATCTCTTGATAAAAAGCCATAGTCCACTAAATATCTTCTCAATATAGCATAATCATGATAAAAACTTTTGAGAATCTGATTCACTTCTGTTTCCGAATAGGTAACTCCTTCTTCAAACTTATCGATGATAACCTTAAATATTTCTATTTTAAATTTATTTTTTTTAGGAATTACTTTTAACCTACCATCTTCTCCAAAAAATCTATTTTCCAATTTATCTCACTTCTCCTTTTATTGCAAACCATAACATCACAATAAATATTTCAATAGTGTGTATTACTGGTCACAAGATTCTCTTTGACAAAATTTATTTGTTCTTATCTTATCAAAATAAGCAATAAACAAGCCCCTAGTCCAAAGGCAACCACAACAAAATGAAGCAACTGTTGCTTAGTTCCACCGATAAAATCTGGTTTTTCATGTTTATAGCTTGGATTAACAGATTTTATATTGTAATCGAGCGTACTACTGAAAAAAATATCTGATGGAATCATAAAGACTAACATAGTTCCATAGATAATTGCCGTAATAGTAAAAATTGATAGTTTGATCCATATACTCGCTATTGATCCTAGTGCTAATGGAATTAAAATATAGAGCGAACAAATAAGCAATTGATTGATTACGATTTTCTTTTTCATAAAATCACCTCACTATTCTTTTATTCTATCATTTTTAATGGACATTCCTATAAATTTCTGAAATTTTCGACAATATTTTTGTTTAACAAAAAAACCAGAACTAAGTGCTCTGGCTATAAATTTTGTAGTATCTTATGTCTCTTTTTCTATAAGAAGAAAGATTATCCAATCAGTAACATTATTTCCATACAATCGGAATAATCGATTCTCCTCTGACAGAAAAACTTTGTCCATCATAGTTAGCATTCACACGCCATTCAAAATGTAATTCTTTCAGCTCAGGAGATAAATTTGTCCATGTCAATTCATCATCTTCAAATGTAAAATCATCATTTGGCGAACTAAAATCAACTTCAACTTCTTTTGTTCCAATGACATTGCCTTCTTCATCTTCAATAAATTGTTTAGATAAAAAGACTGGGTTTGCTATATTGTAGGTTGCTTTTTCTTTTCTCAATACAATAGCTGGCATATAGCCAACTTTACTAATCGTTTTAATTTGAACCATACAACTTACTTTAAGGTTATCATGTTGAATAAAACGAGTAAATAACATATTTGCTTGATATTTTTCAGAATTTTAAAAATTAAATTAACTTTTTGCGCTGAGATCTATTTTGAATTGATTTACAAATCTGATTTCTTTCACTATCTTTTCTTTTTGCTAAACTAATTTTGAGTAATTTTCTGTTTTTCAGTGCTATTCTACCGGACTATTTTGAGACGCTAATTCATCGATTTTTTGCTTGTGTAATAAAACTAAATTTTTAAGCTCTTTGACTGTTATACTATTTTTATCTGTATTAGTATCAACTTCTGTACCGCTTTCGTCTATACCAACTTTTCCTTTTAGAATTGTTCCATCAGTTGTCACTAAAATTCTATCAGAATCATCTTTGTCCATTTCTAAAAGATTGATAATCGAATCTGCATTTGGTCCCTTAAATGCATTATAAATCTTTTCAGCATCAGCATTTTTCAAGTCAATTGAATAGGCATCTGCTTTTTGTTCGTTTGCTTTTTTATTGGATAATTTCATCGTTTTTTTGTCAGTTTCTTGTTTTTTCAGCTTCGTTTCCTCAGTCTTTTGAGAGTGTACTTTCGTTTGATTATAGATAGTAAATGTTGCAATGCTGACTAGTAAAAGTAGTAAAGCACTGACCAGATAAGTCTTCTTTTTCATATTAATGCCATCCCTTCTTCGTAAATATCTAAATTTTTATCATGCTATTTGTCATAATTATCGCTTTAGTCATTTTAATTGTACAGGTTTGAGTGTGCTTTGGGTACCCTTAAATTGAAAGAATAGGACAATAATCAGTTTTTACTGACTATTGTCCTATTCTTTTTTTAATCTTACTGAAACAAACCTCGAAGATTGATTACTCGCATATAATAATCTGGTTACACCTGTAATCAAGACTTTCTTTATTCCATACAGACAAAAAAATTTATACGCTAGAATCTCCTTATTCTAGTAATCCGTTAGAATGTTTAAAAAAAACAACGACTATGGGTTCCGTAATTTTTACAATTTCAAGTTGAGGATTTCTTTTTTTTGGTATCATGTTTTTCAGCCAACTAGAAAAGACTTGAGGAAATCTCCTTAAGTCTTCATAATAATCGATTTAATTCTTTGGACTCATCTCCAACATTAGTTGACAAAAAGTTCTTCTTTCTAATGCTATCCCCAATTATATCTAATTTCAATATTATAAGGTTTAATTAAACCCAGCCTTTGCATTGTTACAGCATAATTATTTGCAATTGCAGTTGTAATACTATTATACTTTGACCATGCAAAATCATAAACATCTTTTACTACACCTGTACATTTTACATTCCCTTTTGGTTGCCTAACATATGTGTACGTATAATTAACATTGTGTAGCGCATAATATTTATCCCCGCTATTAAAAGCAAAGCTTCCATTAACTACTAATGTAGGCGCATTTCCCCTTATCCATGCTTTATACTGCTGATAATGAGAATTTAAGATTCCATTATCCGTTATTACATTTTTAGCCCAACCATTATTATTTGAAACATGTTTAGCTGGTGCAGGTGAAAAAGGAGCAGGAATTGCTGCATAGCGCATATACATTGCTGTATTAGGGTAGCCTGAATTCTGAACGATACTAGCTCCTAAAGCCCAATTCGTTTTTGCTGGACCAAATGGATCTGCTACTCTAGATTGAATTTTATCATTATCAATTAGGTTATTAGCAAGTTCCATTTCAGTTGCTAATTGCTCATAATTTATACTTGCTGAAGAAACAAATTCAAGCAAAGTTTCATTCAATTCATTTGAATTAACAAGTCCACTCTTCTTACAGTTTTCAATAATTTCATCAACAGTCTCTTTTCTACTTATATCCTCATTAACATACTCATCTAATTTATTTTGTGTTTCAGTATATATTTCTAAATTAGACTGGTATACAGCAGGATAACTCGCTTGTTCTTGATTTCCTTTAGCAAACTCATCAACTAATTCCTCTGCAAAATATAAATCAGAACCTCCAATTGTGCAGAACAAGCCCCCAATAACGACAAACATCCCTAAAAATTTCTTTTTCATACAAAACTTCCCTTCTAAATATTATATTTTAATGTATAAACATTAATCAATTTGTTACGGTGCTTGCTTTTCAAATTCGTCTTTACTTTTTAACTCTAAATCAATTCCTTTTACTTCTTTTAACTTTCTAAATATTTTATAATCATCAGTTTTATCTAATTTACTAGTATCTATTTCATAGATATAATATTTTTCTTCAAGGTCTTTTAATATAACGTATTTCTTATTCCAATTTAAGGTATCTACTCTTTCCACAATAATTTTCATCTGTGCAATTTGAGCATCCTTCACAAAATTACATGTGCTAGCAGAAGTTTGAATGATTTCGTACTCTTCGTTTATTACAATTTTAAAGGAAGTATTAGTTATTGCAGGATACTTCTCTGGTGGAGTTATAGTACAGCTAGACATAACCAACATAATAAATGTCAAAATAAGAGCAGTAATTATCTTTTTCATGAAAAGTCACCTCTTTTACTAATTATATCAATAAAAAAACGTAAATCAATCTTTTTTTAACTATAAGTAACAATAAAAACTTGAATACACTAAAAACTGCTGGATAAACTATATAGTTGTACTGTGAAGATTGAGGTCTCATTTTAAAAAAATATTTTGTTATTTTTCCTTATATAAAGGGAGTGATTTTTGGTGTTATTTAATGAGGTTCATGTAAAAAATACTGTTGCGTGTTCGTATTCTTTTCGGATATACTTAGGGGGTAGAATAGAAAATAAAAAACAGCTCATATCAACATGAACTGTTCAAATCTGAATATAAAAATAAATTGGCACTTCAAAGCCTGGCAGCAACCAAGCATTTGAAGCCTTGTAAAGACAGCGCAAACTGCCCAAACAAGTTGCCAATAGTGCTAGCAACATGTACTAGCTTCTTTATTGTACCTAAAGTCTGCCTATTTTTCTATAGGTTTCTTTGATTCTCTTTGGGGTACTTTGAAAAAGTAGTAGATGATTCTTTGGGACTATTGTAAACGATATTGGGTGATGTTACCTGATATCGTTTTTTTCTATTCTACAAATCTGGTGAAAGGAGGCTTCGTTCAAACGCAAAACAACCAATCATAGATATAATACAAGGATGCAACGTTCACTTTGTTCACCTTGTACTTTGCAGCATCTGCTCTGCCTTAGTCAGTCGAAGTGATGCAAAGCAAAAAAGGCACTTCACCATCTGACAGCAATCACATGATGAAGCCTTGCATAGACAGCGCAAACTATCTATACAAGTTGCCAATTGCTAGCACAAAAGCACTAGCTCTTTTTATTGTACCTAATTTTACTGGGATTTTCTAGTCTGTCTAGAAACTTTTGGTTGGGATTTTGGATTTTATGGAGGGTTTGGGCTTTATCTAGGGGATTGATGACGGTATTGGTGGTTAAGTTAGGATGATAAAAAGTCGTTAAGGTTTGAGCAACTGGACTAAAAATGAAGCAATGCGCTTTTCGTATTGAAGCATTTTTGGGAAGTTGTCGAAAAGCTGGCTTTTTCTTACTGATTACTACAATAGCGTTTTTTGTTTTGCTTTGAAAAGAAAGTGATCGAAACATCACGAGGCTTGGAAAAATCATACGTAAGTCGTTTTTGTCACTGGTTTGTTTAATCGTTGCCTAAGTCAATGCGTAGATAAATGAGTTAAGTATTGGGGCGTTGGATGATGTTGTTCAGCGCTTCATGTTATTGGATTTAAGAGTACTTTTAAAAAGGGAGGAAATGGGTTATGAAAAAAAGAAGGTCAGAGTTTAAAGGTGATTCCTTATCAGGATATTACGGATTTGCAGAATACGTTGGATAGTTTGCAGTCTTGGGAAGAGCCGCTTGCTGTGTTGGATCATTTTTTTCAGTTTCGGAAAGGTCCGATTAGTAAGAAGCAGGTTGTGAAGGAGTATTATGCTTGTGGGCATTTGTTTCATGCTTTTTTTGAGGAGTTTTTGAGGTTGATGGCGATTGAAGAGGAGAAGGTGAGGAAGTTGAATGGGGAGAGGAAGGTTTCGGTTGGAGTTTTGAGGAAGTGATGCTGAAAAAAAAAACTAGGTTCACTTCTTTAAGTGTTCCTAGTTTATACTATACGATTATTCAAAGAGGTTGGGATAGAAATTTTATGAATCTAAGCTTATTTCTGAAGAATTCGTTTATGACCCCCGTTTATTCAGTATTAACGTGTTTAATAAAAAGAGAGCCCACTTCTGTCTCAAACTTTATACTTTTTTTCACATAATTAACATAGGTAACATCCCTAATTGATACATACTTTTTGTTTATAAACAAAACAACCTTTTTCAGAAATAGACGTTTTTTTACAAAGACTAGCTTCATCCCCAAAAACTTCTTAAAATATCCAGCTATATGTTCACATATTAGCAAGCAAGAGCTCGTTTTATTCAGATATCAAAAATATCAAAACTAATTAATTCATATTCATATATTCTATTAACCCTTTTATCATCCCAATATGGAAAAGCAATGGGTCTTAAAAATAAAGTTGGTCGCATCAAAAATTCATACTCCCTTCTTTTTACCCCTTCTATAGATCGTATATAAATACCATGAATTCCTTTTGGAACAAAAATTTTTAAAAGATTATTTTCTAAGCCACAATCGTTAGTTTGACCATTTGTACATCCTTCTATTAACAAACTGGTACTCAATAAACCTTTTTCAGAAAAAGGTTCTTCTGGATTTGACTTATTATGTTCTATCAGAAGATTGATAAAATCATCTGAAACAATCTTATATACAATTATATTTTCTGGTAACCTTGGGGTAAAAGAAAGCAAAAATTGTAATATGTCTGAAGCTGATTTTACTTCATCCAGATCCAGATTTTCTCCAAAGTCGAAAGGAAGATTTCTTAAATATTTATTGATTTTTTTGTAGTAATAGCCACAATAGCATGTAAGTGGATCTTTATTTATTGAATATGATATTCCTGATTCAAGACTTGACAATGACTGAACTGCTGATCTATATTGTTTTGACCATTCGCCATAAATTTCATTTCCCCATTGATCAGATTCTTCAGGAGTAGTAAATGATCGAAATACATTCTTATCAAAGTTATTGCAATCGATTTCTCCATATTTTCGTTTATTCATTATAATATTAAGTTTATCAAATATTGTTATTTCCCTCCAAACATCTCCAATTGCTAATTTTGAACTTTGCTATTGTCTCATTTGCTAATTCCTTTTACTTAGTTGTACTGGAACAATACCTGTAACTGTTATAATAACAATATTTTCTCCTTTTGAAATCATATATCAATAGTAATTTAACAGATTTAGTTTTTTTATAATAAAAATTAATTAGCTAGACATTTATCTATTCTTTAATATTTTAAAATATTTACTTTTTATGTAGCTTCTTAATTTTCGGAAAAATTATTGTAATCTATAGAGTCGTAAAAGCCTCTATTTTCCTCATAATTAATATATTCAAGCTTATACTTACACCTCGCCAGTTTTTCTATTGGGCCTAACAAAGTACTTAATTTACGAATTTTTTCTTCTGATAATAATTCATTGTCTTTATTTAATTCCGTAACTCCTGATTTTATTAAAAGATCATCAATTATTTCATTTGTAAATTTTCCAGAATTCTCAACCGGTATGTTTAAAATATCGACCAATGACAAGTCATCAAAAATACCTGATCCTATCATTTGAATCGCCATACCTTTGCTTTTTTTACTATAAATACAGTTTGATATGATTACAAAAAATTCTTTAGCTGTAATTTGGGTTCTTAAGATACCAATGAACATATGATATTGAGTATAATCAATATAGTTATCATCTAATCTCTGATTAAGAGTTTTTAATATTCTGTGAAGCGTTCTCAAATAATGTCCGATTTCCATACTAGTCACTGTAGCCTGCTCCTGTGTATAGGTACATAGACTTACTAATCCAAGATTTTTATTGTATTCTTTTTTAAAAGAAATTATAAAATTTTTTACATCAGTGCTTTCTTGAACTTTACTGAAAACATTCAGCAAATTATAAAAATCAGTATGTGTCATATTATAATATTTCTCTTTTTTACGTTCTTCTAATATTTGTTTTTCATTCTCTCGATCTTCTTTTTGAATCTCCACTGTATTTGTAAACGCCTGAAATGCTAAAATAGCCGAAAAACACGGTACAACGAGAGTTACATAGTTTAACCTTGTGAAATACGATACATTTCCATCTACTTTATTTATAAAAGGAAGCGAATTATAAACACCAAGTAAATCAGGCAAAAAAATAAATATTAACAATACAAATACCAGCATAATTATAAGCTTCTTCTTTATCATATTCACTCCTAATATTGTATATAAGTTATTATAGTATTTCGAAAAAGAATAATAGTTCTATAATTCCGTATATTTCTCCTTATTCCCTTTGCTTTTCTCAACTGGATACTTCTTATCATTCAACTCCAGTTTTTTCCCAATTATCCCCTCAACATCCAACTCCAAATCAGATGCCAACATCAAACTATAAATCAACACATCCGCCAATTCCTGTTCAATATTTTCTTGATTCTTCTCTTTCGCTTCCTCACTTGTTTTCCACTGAAAGTTCTCCAGTAATTCAGAAGCTTCTAAAGAAATCGAAATTGCTAAATCTTTTGGATTATGAAATTGTCGCCAATCTCGGTCATCTCTGAATTGATTGATTTTCTTGATTAATTCGTCCATTTTGATTTCTCCTTTTGAATTGTCATTAACTTCTCTCTCAGTTTATCATCACTCGCGTAAATATATAAACCATTGATCCCTCGTTTTAACAAAACATTGATCGAATTCAAAATGATTTGTTCTTTCACTTTGTCGACATTTTCGATTCCATCACGACTTTTGAATGCTTCTGAATCTTTGTATTTCTCAATATCGATTTTCAACTCATTATTTTCAGCATCGTAACCAATCGAAGGACCTAAAATCACACCTACATAGTTTAAATCAAAACCTTGTATTGTATAAATTGAACCGACCTCGTTGATTGTTGCTTCTTCTTCTGCCCAGCTTTTTTTGTAATTTGTGAGATTCCATGGTGCAGAAAAGTCTCCTTCTTCAACAAGATACTTTCCACCATCTTTTTTATGCGTATAATCAAATGTTGAAACAATTCTGCTTAAGCCAAATTTCTGATTTTTTGCTTTTATTTCCATTCGCATATCTTCAGCACTAGAGAAAAAACGAAAATCAAAATTCTCATCACCAAATCTTTTTTCTGCTTCAGACTTTTCTCGTTTTGTAATTTTTGGGAATGACAAAATTTTTCGATCCACAAATGAATCTACCCAATGAACGATTTCAGGATCAGCTTTCATTCTGAATTGTGTTGTTAGATGATATTCTTCATGAACTGGATATTTATCTTTTATTTCAACAAGACTATCTACATTCCAATGACTTTTTAGTTTTAAAACTTGTTTTTCATCGAATACGACAATTGTAACCTTACTTCTTTTGATAACCTCTTCTAGTTGGTTTTCATATTCAAAACTATTGTACTTGTCTTTTGTAGATAGTAATAAATGAGATTCATCAACTAAAACTATATCCGCTTGTTTTCGTTTGCCTTTATCGATATCGTTAATAAAACTTGTTGGTTTCATAAAATTTTTCTTTTTTAAGTTGGGCAAACTTTCTGCTATCTTTTTATATGTTTTCAGCATCTCGTTATGGTTTACTAAAAGATAATTATTATCCTGATTAAAATTATAAAACTCATTATCTTCTTTCTTTTCAGCTAAATCTTGGATCGTTTTAAATATAGAACTCAAAACAACACTTTTACCTGTTCCAGCTTCACCTGCAATAAAAAAGACATGGTGTTCATTTTCCATATCAGTTAAACTTCGTTTGCAGAAATCAATTACTTTTTCTTTTAAATCTTGTTGTTCAGGTGATAATCCACGAAATGGGGACAATTTGAAGGTGTCCTTATTCCTTAAATAATCAACACTGTGCTCAACAATTTCTTCATCTCTTAATCTCGTCCAGATTTAGGAAACAATACTTCATCATAATATCTTTTATCATAATAATTATGAGATTCACTATTTTTAATTTGGCTTCTGTTCTCTACCGTGTATTTTTCATCAGCAACAAAACAACTGATTAAATTTGTTTCTATATTTAACGCTGCAGATACGTTCAGTGTGTCATGACCAATCATGACGATTTTCTTCATCATTGCTTTTTTATTACTTTTTAAATGTTCAGACATTCGTTTATCAAAACGGTAACTTTGTCCAACATATGCTTCTGGCAACTTCTTTTTATCTGTATTATATAAGATATACAAAATAGGATAGTTTGTTTCAAAAGGATCTTTTAATTTTTCAACCTCTTCTTCACAAAAATCATAATCTTTAAGCTGGATTTTTATACTATCATCTTCATAATTCATCGTCTTCACTCTCCTAAACACATTGTAACAATTATTTTAAAAATAAGAAATCTTTTATGTAAGAAATTTTTACTTATATCTAATTATTTGATATCAAGTTAAATTATACACATATAAAATTTAATATTGACTTCATATTAAAACACGCTTATTGTTAACAATATATCATGTTGTTTTGATAAAACTATTAAGGAGATCTCATTTGAAAAAATACTTACTTTTAATCCCATTACTAATTATATTGTCCGCTTGCCATAATAATGAACATGCTAGCGTATCAAACAATAATAATTCTCTAGATGTTACTTTATCGTATAGAGAAGAAGCAAAAAACTCATTAGAAATACTGATAACAAACAATACAGACTCACCTATATACATTGACACCCCAAACACAACGATAGAAATCTACAAAGATGGACATTGGAAAAATAATGATGGTGACGAAATCAAAGGCTCAGCTGCCCTTGGAATGGATCTTGAGGTTCCTGCTAATTCTACAATACCTGATATCATGCCTATTGATATTTCCAAATTACATGTAAGAGAAAAATACAGATTGCATTATACTTATTTTAAAAATCCTATTGAACGTGATAAGCCAATCGATGTATTTCATGAATTTGAAAAAAGCAGCCACTAACATGCATGGCTGCTTTTTTTCTAATTTGCGATTATCTGATTATATGCTGATGAATTTATTTTAGTATATACTTTTGTTCTATTAGCATCATTCATTTCAGATGAGTTGATTCCAATAACGCGACCAGCACCATCAAATAAAGGGCCTCCACTCATACCGCCATACATAATACCCAGTCTATCTTGATAAACCCAGTTGAACCAGTCACTTCTTATGGAACTAGTGGTTACATCAACCGTAGAACGAGTCAAGTATCTACTTTTAGCTTCAACTCCCCAAGAGACTGCATTCTTCAAACTATTTGGTGGCGTTGTCAACATTGCTACATTCGGTGGTACACTCCCAGATGAACGACTTATATGAAAAGATCCAAAATCTGAACGAATACCTTGCGTATGATCTTTTGATTTGATCCAATCATTGTTAGTAGTCATTTTATTGACTTTATATACAGAAGACGCAATCCATCCAACTCTAGGGTCTTTCCTAAATCCAAAATTCAGAGTAGCAGTTTTAACCCAACCAAATCCATGTTCTTTATCATAAACACAGTGTCCAGCAGTTCCAGCTTTTGTACCTGAAACTTTAAAACCACTTCCATCAGCCATAATCAAACCACCCCTGCCGTTATCAAAAAATAAGTATGCTTTAGCGATAGCTCCGTGAGTCAAATTTGGTCCTGTCTGAGCCACTCCTCTTGCTTGCACGATATTATCTTGTTCAGATTCTAGAAGCTCTTCAAGTTTCCTATTTTTATATTCCTCTGGTTGTTTTCCATCTTCATATTCTTCCATGGAAATAATTGATACATCACCTTCAAAGTTAGGATTGTCCTTTAAATAATCTTTTTTTATTTCCTCTTCCCACTTGTCAATGTCAACCTTTACTTCCTGTAGCCCACTTCTTGTCATTACTGGAGAAGTGTATGATGCTGGATCAACACCATTTATTTCTCTAGTTACAGATACATCAACCCCAGAAATTATTTCTGAATCACCTTCAGCATTTACTTTGATACTACTAACTGTAAATACAGAAACCAACAAAACAGTCCAACCCAATATTTTTCTCTTCAAAATATCACTCCATTTCTTTTAGATAATCCAAACGAATTTTAAGTATCATTTAAATTTCAGATATAATTATATGAATAAAAAATAGTGAATAAAACTAATATAGTAAATTTTTACTTTAAAAAAGTTTTTTCACCTAACAAAATAATATCTCAGAAACATTTTGAAAGGAGTACCATTTGCAAAACCAACGAAAATTATTTCTATTACTCAACTGAATTTATTAATCATTTCATAACAACAAGGCTTGAATCTATCTATATAAATTTTGATAACCTATAATGAAAGCAGATACAACACTATTTTTCTATCGGAGCTGATTAAGCTCCCTAAACTCTTAACTCAGGAGGTAATTCATGAACATTTTAGTCGTCGGAGGAGCTGGCTACATCGGCTCACATATCGTCAAACAATTAATTGACTCAAACCACAAAGTCATCGTTCTAGATAATCTACAAACAGGACATGCCGAAGCTGTAACCAAACCAGCAACATTTATTAAAGGAAATGTAAAAGATAAAGCCTTACTTAGAAATCTTTTCACCGAGACAACCTTTGATGTTGTGTTTCATCTTGCCGCTAACTCGTCTGTAGAAGAATCTATGAAAGATCCGCTATTGTATTTCGATAATAACGTTTCTGGTCTGATTACTCTTTTAGAAGTCATGAATGAATTTGCTGTAAAAACGACCATTTTCTCTTCCACCGCAGCGGTTTACGGCGATACTTCTGAATCATTAATTACAGAAGATGCTGAGATCATTCCTAAGAATCCATATGGAGAAAGTAAACGGATGATGGAAAAAATTATTGAGTGGTGTCACACTGCCTATAACATCAATTATGTTGTACTGAGATATTTCAATGTAGCTGGTGCTGACTTATCTGGGAAAATCGGTGAAGATCATCGACCAGAAACCCATTTGATTCCGATTGTTTTAGAAGTTCCTTTAGGAAAAAGAGCATTTATTACCATTTTTGGAAATGATTATGATACAAAAGATGGCACAACGGTGCGTGATTATGTCCATGTGGTGGATTTAGCTACAGCTCATTTATTGGCAATGGATTATTTACTAGAGGGAAAAGAAAGTACTATCTTCAATGTCGGCAGCTCGACGGGTTTTTCAACCTTGGAGATCATTAATAAAGTAGAAGAATTTACACAGACAAAAATTCCTGTAAAATATGGCAAGCGTAGAGAAGGCGATCCTCATTCTTTGATTGCTTCAAGTGAAAAAATTGAAGCTATTTTAGGTTGGAAACCTCACTATACTGATTTAGATTCGATCATTAATAGCGCTTGGCAATGGCATGTGAATCATCCAAATGGATATAGGAACATGAACGATAACTAATTATACGCGAAAAAGAGCCTGCTTGTTCATCTCACAAGCAGGCCCTTTCTATGCATCAAGGAATATTCAATTATTTAAAAATTTTCCTTTATACATCTTTTGCAGATCCATTCTCCTTTTTATCCTCTGGAAGTTCATCTCCTTTTAAAATTTCATCAAGCGAAAAATCAAAAAAGAAGCTTAATTCAACCAAAGTATCTATATTAGGATACGATTGCTCATTTTCCCATCTTGATACAGTTTGTCTTGTCACATGGAACGCGTCAGCTAATTGTTGCTGCGTTAAATTTTTTTGTTCCCTGCGCTCTCTTAATAATTTTCCAATATCCATACAGCCATCCCATCTTTAATAACATTTTTTATCACTGTGATCTTATTTGCAATACTTGATAACTTAAATATCACACACTATAAATGATTTAAAAAGCAATTTTAATGTTACATCGCTAGTGGTGGTGAGAATTCTTTTACACTTCTAGATATTGCTATCCAATCTTTTAGAACGTTCAATAAATAACATAAAATAAACTAGGTGAGTAATTGCCTAGCCACGGCTATTTCCCTAGTTTATTTTATGTTTTGCATTTATGATATACCTTTTTTATGTTGTAGTTTCATTCAACATACTAATAAGCCAGAACAAATATAAAAGGTAAGACAAAACTGTTTCCAGTCCCATCTCACCTTGGTTTTTCATTTCATAGCTACATAGCTATTATTTCCTCAAAATCTTTTCCATCGCTTTTCCTTTAGCCAATTCATCAATCAACTTATCTAGATAACGAATTTTTTGCATCAGTTCATCTTCAATATCTTCTACCCGATAGCCACAAATTACACCTTTGATTAGTGAAACATTAGCATTTATTTGCGGTGCTTGGGCAAAAAATGTTTCAAAATCAACTTTATCATCGACTTGTTTCTGTAGCGTTGCTTCGTTGTAACCCGTTAGCCAGAAGATGATTTCATCAACTTCTGCCTTTGTCCGGCCTTTTTTTTCAACTTTTTGGATATACAGTGGGTAGACACTAGCAAAAGACATGGTAAAAATTTTTGGTTTCTTAGCTTCCATTCGTTTCCCATCCTTTATTAACTATTTGGCTTTATTATATAGGTATTTTTGGGGTTATTAAACTTTAATGATTCTTTATTGTGAATTTTTTTTACCGCATGATAAAAGTTATGAGTTGTTTGATATTTTTATTTTTTGAATCTTGAGGATGTATTAACATATGCAATCATTCCACCTACTAGCATAACAATACCAATCACGCCAGCTAATTGGAGCTTAGGAAAAAATCGTATCAATCCAATCAATACGGCTGATGTAATCATGAGACCACTCATTGCTTTTCCAAGTGCCGAGCTATTGATTTTTTTCTTTTCTTGTTGGCTTACTGTATTATACCCGGCAATCAGCCACAACCATTTTCCCCGCCAAAATTGTATCGCACAACCAATAAATACAGCGATCATAAATAGATCAAACATCTTTTATTCTTCCTTTTTGATTAATATAGTCCAAAATAAGTAAAAAGGACCTTAACAAATCTGCTAACGTCCTTTTCTATTTTTGTTATTGTCCTAAAATATCTAAAATAAGTTGTGCATGCATCCCGGAGCCTACTGGAAAACACTCTTCCATGATTTTGAATTTTGGATGATGATTCATGTATCCGCAACCTTCTGCTGCTGTACCACCACCGAGAATGAAGAATGATCCTGGTTTCACATCTGTATAAGCAGAGAAATCCTCGCCGCCCATCATTTTTGGTGCTTCAAACATCCGCTCTTTGCCGACAACTTTTTGAGCTGTGGCCCTCACGATATCCGTTGCTTCGCTATCGTTATTTACTTCGCTATACCCAAGTAAATAATTTAAATCATATGTAGCATCATACATCTTACAAATACCATCTATAATAGCTTCAATTCGTTGTTGGATAAATGCTCGAACTTCTTTATTATTCGTACGAACCGTTCCTTGAATTTGTACTGTATCTGGAATAACATTCGCCGTTTTTCCTCCATTAAATTCACCAATAGAAATCACAGCATTATCAAAAGGACTGATATTTCTTGATACAATATTATTCAGATTATTGATGATCTCTACACCGATCATAATTGGATCAACAGAAAGATCCGGTGTTGATCCGTGAGAACCTTTTCCTTGGATTTTTAATGTAAATACGTCAGATGCGGCACTAGCAGGACCTTTTCTCGTTCCAACCATACCGACTGGAATATTCGGCATGATATGTAGTCCAAAAACCATATCTACATCATCCATTACACCCGCCTCAACTAATAACTTGGCTCCACCTGGCGGTTCTTCTTCAGCGGGTTGGAAGATAAATTTCACAGTGCCAGCAATTTTATCTTGCATCTCTGTCAAAACTTTCACTGCACCCAACAACATTGCCGTATGTGTATCATGCCCGCAAGCATGCATCACACCATGATTTTCAGAGGGAAAATCTACATCTGATTCTTCCACGATCGGCAGTGCGTCGATATCTGCCCGTAACGCAATTGTTTTACCAGGTTTATTGCCTTTCAAAATAGCAATCACACTGTTTTCCGTTAATGAGCTAACTTCTAAATTAGGAAATTCAGCTAAGATGCTTTTAATATATTTTGCCGTTTCTACTTCATGAAAAGATAGTTCCGGATGACGATGCAAATGTCTTCTCCATTTGATCATATCCGCTTGAGGCATTTGTACTTGAATGTTTGTCATTTCGATTCCTCCTGTAATATAAAATGAACTACGGTTTGCTTTTTATCTTCAACTATCAAGTGGTTTTATAATGTTAGCTTCGTATAACTTGATAGGTTATTTTTGTTTGATAAACATAAACGTCACAGCCGTTAACAAACCAACGACTAAAAAGAAGAGAAAGGTTGTAATATATTGACCATTTGATAATTCAACTAGTTTTCCAATAACCGTTGGTGAAACAAAACCACCTAGAATCCCTCCTGTTGCTAGAGTACCGTAGCTTGGAGCAAATTTTGCTCCTTCGAAGATTCTTAACGGAATACTCATCATCGTTACAAATGAAATGATCAAGAAAAGGTTAGCTATGCCCATGACGATTGCTAATAAAACCAGATTTTCAATATAATACGAGCCGAATGCTGAAAATGCACCTAACATAGCAGCAATAGCAACAACTGTTTTTTCTTTATGCTGGAAGAACTTTCCTACAACATAACTACCGCCAATCGAGCCGATCAACATAAATAAACCACCGACACTACTGATTACAGCAGCGCTATTTAAATCTAATCCTCGTTCTCCTGTTAAGAAACTTGGTACCCAATTGGACAAACCATATAGTAAGCAATTGATGAAAAATGAGCTCAAAAATAAAATCCAAACTCGAATATCTGACCAAATCACAAAAATTGAAATTTTATCGGTCTTCGTGGCAACAGCCTTAGCCTTTTCCTGTTTTTTTTCATTTCTAGGAATCGCTATAATTAAAACAATGGCAATAGCAACTGCTAAAGCAGTTAAAATAAGATAAGCGTTTTTCCAACCAGCTTTGGTGATGATCGGTGATAAAGCTAGCGGTCCAATAAAACCCGCCACTCCAGAAGATGACAGCAGTAACCCTTGCGCAAAAGTTCGTTTCTCTGGTGGAAAGTTCATTGTAACTTCTTTACTGGCTGATGATGCATAGCCTGAATGTGCTAACAATCCAGTTAAGAAACGTAATAATATGAACATAATCAAGGATGTTCCAAAGCCAAATAAAAAGGCGAACAATCCCATCCCTAAAACAGAACCGATCAAGACAATTCGTGAACCGACTTTATTGATTACCAATCCCATAGGAATTTGCATGATCGCATAGCCTAAGAAAAAGGCACTCATAATCATTCCTTTCGCTGCAGGCTCTAATCCAAATTCAGTTGAAATCGGAATCAGTGAATACCCCACTGAAAGCTTATCGATATACACCATGGTATAACCTAAAAACAATGCAACTAACAACAAACCCGTTTTTTTTGATTCCCTTTTTTCCATAAAACCTCCTAAATTAAAAGCATAATGAGCTCGTTTAGTCTCGACAAGAAAATAGGAAAAATTGACCGAGGTGATCTTTACCTCTTTCTATTTTTATCTTTTTCTCGAGAAGCTAGCTCATGCAGCTAGATAATAAAAGCGTAATGAGCTCGCTCAGCTTCGAATGAAAAATAGGAAATGATACCTGAGGTGCTTTTTACCTCATTTAACATTTATCTTTTTTCCGAGAAGCTAGCTCATGCAGCTAGATAATAAAAGCGTAATAAGCTCGTTCTTTCAAAGAGCCTTCATTTCTCTAGTATAATCTATTCTCTACTGAAAAAAAAGAGGTAAATGAGAAAATTATGAACAATTAATTAACGAAAAATGCACAAGGATTCATAGAAAGCTAATAATAAACCTAAAAATAAGCATGAGAGCTATCGCTCACATGCCAATTTCTTAATAGCTTCCATCTAAAATACCCAAAAACTCAAAAATAAAAACAAAAGCCCAATCCCTAGTAAGGTAAAAAAACCAAACACATTATGCATATTTATCCCAATTCCATAGCCAACACGTTTAGGAATAAAATAGTGTGACTCCATAAAATATTTTCCCTTTTCTCGTTTTGATTTGACGATTGAAGGAATAGACAAAATTGGATAAGCGAGTAAAATCAAAGCGATTATAAGATTTAATTTTTGATCCACGAAAAGCACCTTCTTTTTTGTTAATTATATCAGCAACAGTTTTTCAACTGCCACTGCCATTTTACTAAGCTGTAAATCCTTTTTCTTTCATTCCTTTAGTATTCACAAACTTAAGCATCGTTGTCTTTCCTAAACGGAAATCAAATTTTTGATAAAACGCTTCTTTTCCTGGTGAAGCATACAGAATGATATTCATCTGTTCCATTCTTGCTAACAAATTCTCCATTATCACACGACCAAGTCCTGATCCTTGATAATCTGGATCGATGGCTACATCCGTAAACAGCTGCTTGATAACAGCCATCTGATAAGATACGTCCACAGCCAATTAATTCATTTTTATCTTTAGTATAAATCAAGGTGAATTTATAACTATTTTCAAACGCTTTTTGGTGGAGCTCTGATGTGTAAGTTCCCATACCGCATTTTTGTAAAAGCTTTTGAATTTTCATCCCTTGAATTTCTGTACGAGCATTACTTAGTCTATAATCCATGGTTTTTCTCTTTTCATAATTAATTATACTCGTTTTTCGATTTTGTGACTTCAAAATAAGACAAAAAGCTGACGAATCTATATCGTCAGATTTTTGTCTTTTGTCTTATTTTTTTAATACCTCTTTTTTGTGTAAATATTCTTCTTCAGTAATATTTCCTTTTGCAAATTCTTCATCTAACCTATCGAATGCTGAAGGTTGTGGTGATTCAGGCTGAGGTGGATTTGCTATCATTTGTTGATTTGATCCATTTTTTATAAAGTAGACCACACCAATAATCACAACAGCTATCAAGATCCACCAAACAATTCCCATACCAAACATTCCTCCTCTCATCATTCCTCTACCTCCCGTAAAAATATCTGAACAGTAACCCATGACTAATCGCTCCTAACTTATTTTTTATCATTGTATAAATAAAATATGTCAAAAGTGTGTCGAAAAAAAATTGAGATCTGTTATAGAAATTACATCTTGCTAAAGGTTGATATGTTCGATTAATTTTTGGTAGGAAAGAAAAGAAGGATGTTTTTTTAGTTCATCGTTTTCCATAGTCAATGTCTGTTTTTCGATGATTTCTTTCGTCAATGCATCAGAAAAATTTACAAAATCATGATTGGTTACTTCATTATAAGTCAAAGAAAAATATTTTGATTGGCGATAGTATTGTTTTAACTGATTAGTGGTTATTTTTTCTGGTTGATCAGCAAAATATTCATCATAGCGAGCAGTAAGGATTTTCCCTTCTGCCATCGTCAATTGTAATCTGCCGATCAATCCATCTCCAAAATCTTCTGCATAGCCGATATATTTTGTTTTAGATGGTTGTTTTATTTGATCAGAGAGTTCAGCTGCAATTGTCATCAATCCTTCTCTTGCAGAGGTCGAAGAGCCTTTGACTGTTTCAAAGTTTCCCGAAACTCGATTTTTTTCTCGCATTTGCTTTTCAACAAATGTAATACCATTGACGACAGTTACTAAAGTCGTATCGGTTCGTGGGTTTTGTGCCTGAAAAAATGCATAGTCAGAAAGTCGTTTGTTGGCGCCTGAGTATTTTGATTCGTAATAATTTTCAGCACCGTATTCATTGAATTCAACATTGATGATTTTATTCGTATCGTCTGTAATGATCTCAACAATCCCTTTATTACCGACATCAAAATAACCGTCATTGGTAAAATAGTTACCTTCGATCAAGCCTAGTGGCGGCTGATTTGACCAGAACATTTTCTTTAATTTTTCCTCATAACTATAAAGTGGTTTAGGATTTGAGCCAAATGTTGTTTGGCTTGCTCCTGTAACAACATCATAGTTATAGGATGTATTTTCAAAGCTAACATCATTGACAGGTTTCTCTTCTTGTTTTTCACTTGAAGTAGAGACTTCTGATGATGAAGAATTGAAGATTGCAGGTCTGGAAGTGTCGTTTGATTTGGCTGTATCTGGTCTTTTATCTGGTTGACATCCTGAAAGACCGACAACGATACATATAAAGAAAATAGCAAGTAGGTAACTTTTTTTCATAGTCTTTCTCCTTTAGTTTACATGTTAAGCATTGAAGCGATAACCGCTACCCCAGATCGTTTCGATCGGAATTTCTGATAGTTTGCCTCTTTTCAGCTTCTCTCTGATTCGTCCTACATGTACGACAACAGTGTAAATATCGCTATCAAGCTCATCCATCTCCCACACTTGGCGGAATAGCTGTTCTTTCATCCAGACTCGATTAGGATGCTCCATAAAAAAGAGCAGTAGATCAAATTCCTTTGTGGTAAAAATGATTTCTTTCCCTAAAACAAACACTCGGCGGGCGCTTTTATCGACCATAATTTGATCGATTTCTAAAATATCATTTGCTTGATCATTTCCTGTTAATAGTTGATAACGTTTGATATGAGCTTGAACGCGGGCTACTAATTCACTCGGACTAAAAGGCTTTGTCATGTAGTCATCAGCGCCTAAACCCAAACCACGTACTTTATCGATATCTTCTTTTTTAGCTGAAACGATCATCAATGGAATATTTTTATGTTCCCTAATTCTACGGCAAATTTCAAAACCATCCATTGATGGCAACATGATATCAATAACGATTAAATCAAAGGATTCGTTCAATGCCCGATTCAGACCAACCAGACCATCACTCGCAATTTCAGCTTCCATATGATTGATCTCTAAGTAATCTTTTTGTAATTCTGCAATACTTGCATCATCTTCGATCAGTAAAATACGTGATACTTCGTTTGGCATTTGGCTGTCCTCCTCAGGCTTTTTTTAAAAGAATCGTAACGCTCGTTCCTTGGTGAAGTTCGCTTTCGATCATGACTTTTCCTTCATGCATCTCAATGATTTGTTTGACGATCGCAAGTCCTAATCCGCTGCCGCCCGTTTGGGTAGGTCGAGCTTTTTCTCCTCGATAAAAGTGATCAAAAACATAAGGCAGCTGTTCAGTTGAAATTCCTTGTCCATTATCAGACACTTGTATTTTCACCATTTGTGGTGTGTCAGAAACGTTGATCTGGATCGAAAGTCTACGATCATTTGCTTTAAATTTCATACTATTTTCAATCAAGTTGATAAACACACGATTTAACTGCATACGATCTGCCAATATATAATCTGCTGTTGTATGCTGTGTACTTAATTGAATGGAAACTTGGTTATCTTGTAACTGGAATTCTTCAATGATATGCTTTAAAAACTCATTGATATCAATTCGCTCAAAGTGAAAAGGAATTGCTGCAGCATCTAGTTTGGAGTAAAGAAACAATTCCTCGATCAATTCATTTAATGAAATTGCTTTGGTATGGATCGTTTGCAAATATTTGTCTTGTTTTTCGGGAGAATCGGCCACACCATCCAGCAAGCCTTCCACATAACCAATGATCGAAGTGATCGGCGTTTTTAAATCATGAGAGATACTTGCAACTAGTTCCTTACGGTTATTTTCAAGTTTTATCTGTTCTTCTGTTGAGTGGATCAACGCTTCCCGCATTTTTTCAAAATCGTCTGTTAATTGTTTGACTTCCTGCGCCGTTTGCGTTGATTGCTCATTCATAGCAGTTTCTAAGTGACCATTACTGATTTCAGACATTCCTGCACCTAAATTTTTTAACGGACGAATGATCGTTTTCTTTAATAGGTGATTTAAAAATAGTAAACCCGCAAGCGAAACAAGTAAAATCGAGACAATGACCCACACACCCCATTTGGTCATAAATTCAAGAAAATTATTTTCCTTTTTTAAAACCAACAAACTGCCAGGCATTTGATCGCTAAAATAAAAATCAAACTTCATATAGCGATACAAACGTCCAGCATTATCGATCGTTCCTCTAGTTTCGATATTATTCGCATCAAAAAGAGGGAAATGGACAATCAGTGATTTTTCCACTAAATCTTGAGAATAATAAGCAATATCTTCTTGCTGCCGCACAACGACACCTAGTGATTCGCTCTCAAATTGATCGATCATTTGCTTTAATTCACCTTGAGGTTTAAGGAGTTGGTCAGGATCGGCTTTGGCTACTCCTCTTAATTTGATGTAGGCCAATTCTTCTTCTGGACTCAATGAACGCTGTTGGGTAAATGTTTTATATAAGGTTGCTGGACTAGGGATTTTCCCTGTCGTAACATAAAAAACAATACAAATGATCGAAATCAAAGATAGACAAGCAATTGCTATGCCTCCAATATATGAAATGAGAAATCGTTTTTTTATTGTCATTTTTTTCTCCTTCGTTTCATTTATAGAGGCACCAATTGCATTTTATTAGAAGCTAAATTCTGGTTTGAATTTTCCTGTATATGGTTGGTGTTCAACAAATACTGTGATATCTTTACCAGCCTGATCTTTCCCCATTCGTTTGTAGGTAAATTTCTTATTATTCAGCTCAGTTAATTCTAAAGCTGCGCCATATTTATTTTGCCCAATGGAAACATGCGCACGAATTTTATTGTGATTCAAGACATCGAAGTAACCGAAATCGCCGCGACTAACGCCTGTTTCTAAATTGAAAAATTCGTATTTATTGGTATCAGCCGCAAATTTAGCTAGACTGATGAAATTTTTGTTGTACTCTGTGACGTCATTTCCAGATTCATCGACTACTTTTGTGCCATTCCATAAAGTCTGACCTAATAGTTCAGCACCAGATTTTTTCGTCTCTATCTTTCCTGTTGTTGTATTCAATGGTTTTTCTTGTTCTGTAAAAGCTAGCTTACTTTTATTATACGGGATATGTTCGACAAATACATCTACTTCATTTCCAGTTTTGTCCTTGCCTTTTCTTGTGTAGGTGAATTTTTTATTCGTCAGCTCAGTAAGCCCAACTACCGCTTGATAATTCATCGTTTCTGAAATAAGAATTCTTTTTGTTCCATCGTTTGTAATGAAGAAGGTGCCACGATCGCCTCGACTCTCGCCTGTTTTGGCATCAAAAAATTCATAGCGACCGGTCTCAGCATCGTATTTTGCTAAACCGATGAAATTAGCATTTTCTGCTGTTAAATCATTGTTGTCTTTGTCATATACTTTTGTCCCTTGCCAATTTGTTTTACCTAAAATTTTGTTTAGTTTGTCCCCTTTGGTTTTAGCATTCCCATGCTTAGATTGCTCGGATTGCTGTTGACTACTGCTCTTTGCCCCCAATGTTTCTTGTGCTCCTACACTGCAACCTGCTAGTAATAATACCAAACTTGAGATTCCTACGATGATTTTTTTATTGTTCATGATTTCTTGCTCCCTCCTAAAATTGGATAAAACTTTTATTGCTTATCTTTAGTATAAAGAGGAGATGTAAACAGGCGCTAACAAGAAAATAAACAAATTATAAACAATTATGTATTAACTTGAAAAAAGGTCGAAACGAAAGTGCTTATTTTCGAAATAACTACTTTTGTCTCGCCGTTTATTCATATTTAAAGCCCAAAACAAAATGATGTGCGCCCCAAAAGTT